>NZ_JBSGTG010000028.1:0-30855 GCF_053607285.1 Streptomyces sp. NPDC055140
ATCGCACCGACCACCGAGATCGGGATCAGGATGCGGACCGTGCCGCGCACCAGGTCCGACCAGAAGTTGCCCAGCTCACCGGTGCGCGAACGGGCGAAGCCCCGCACGAGGGCGATGGCCACCGCGATACCGACGGCCGCGGAGACGAAGTTCTGCACCGCCAAGCCGGCCGTCTGCACCACATGACCCATGGCCTGCTCGCCGTAGTACGACTGCCAGTTGGTGTTGGCGACGAACGACGCGGCCGTGTTGAACGCCTGGTCCGGGTCGATCGCCTCGAAGCCCAGCGAACCCGGCAGACTGCCCTGGAAACGCTGCAACAAGTCAGGAAGAGGACGCTCACCGCGGAAAACGCCAGCACACCACGGAGGTATGCCATCCAGCGCATCTCGGTGTTCGGATTGGCGCCGATGCCCTTGTAGATCCACTTCTCCACACGCAGGTGCTTGTCGGAGGAATAGACCCGGGCCATGTAGTCACCCAGGGGACGGTAAGCGAGTGCCAGTGCCGCGATCAGAGCCAGCAATTGGAGCACGGCGGCGAGCACGGGGCTCATACCGCCCGCTGCGACAGCAGCTGATGTCACGGTCAGAACCTCTCCGGGAAGATCAGGGCGAGGACGAGATAGCCCAGCAGGGAGACGGCCACGATCAGGCCGACGATGTTCTCGGCAGTCACAGCTTCGTCACCCCCTTGGCGACAAGCGCCACCAGCGCGAAAACCGCGATCGTGGTGACGACGAAGGCCACGTCGGCCATCGTGAGCTCCTGGAAAAGGTCTGGAAGAGTGGTGCGGACGGTTAGAGGAAACCGCCTCTCTGGCCGGATCTGAGCGTCGTTGACGGCTCCCTTACGTCGATGTGCACCCCTTTGACGCGACTCTTACGGCCACCGGGCCGACCGGAGGGAAGGCACCACCACGCGGAGAGGGAATTCGTCAGAACGGTCCCCGCGGTCAGTTCCACCGCCCTCGGCCGAGTCCCGCGTCAGCCCTGCCTGACCGGCCCCGCCGAGTCCAGCACCGCGCCTGTCTGGTCGGTGAGGGTCACCGCGACCAGGCGGGCCTGGAGCGGCGGTACGGCGCCCGGGCCCGGCGTGAGCATGAAGCGGCCGAGGTAGCGGCCGTTGCCGTACGCGCGCAGTTCGATCTCGCCCTCAGGCCAGCCCGCGCCGTCGACGTCCCACTTCCTGCGGCCGACCATCACCTTCCCGTCCTGCTCCAGGCGGGGCGGCCGGCCCATGAGGGTGCCGTACTCGAAGCGACAGGCGCGCAGGCCCAGGAGTTCGGTCAGTTCGCACCGGACGTGGTCGACCACGATGTCCGAGGACTTGGCCGACTGGACGAGGCGGGCGGTCTCGTGGATGCGCGCGAGATGGCCGGCGTCGGTCACTGTGATCACCTCGAGGCGGCGCGCCCGGGCCGCGAGCTGGGACACGATCAGGCCGACGATCAGCAGCAGTACCGCCGTCTCGACGTCCGCGGAGGAGGTGACGTCGAAGGTCTCGTACGGGCGGGTCAGGAAGAAGTCGAACCAGGCCGCCGCCGACAGCGCCGAGAGCGCGCCCGCCGCGCGGCTGCCCACGGCCGAGACCGCGACGACCACCACGACCAGGATCAGCGCCGCGTTGGTGCGCGACAGGTCCGTGCGGAAGGGCACGAGCGCGAGTGCCACCGGGAAGGGGACTGCCAGGCCCGCCGCCAGGGCGAACCGGTCCCGTGGTGGCCAATGGCCCGGCACTGCGTCACCTCTGGTGCGGCGGGGCGTCCATCTGCGGCTTCCGGTCCTCACGAGGCACCTCCTGCGCGCTGCGCATCACGCGGATGCGGATGCGTCCGTCTGCTCGTTCTGCTTGAGCTGCTCGTTCTGCTCGAGCTGCTCGTTCTGCTCGAGCTGCTCGTTCTGCTCGAGCTGCTCGTTCTGCTCGGCGGTGGGCAGCGACACGACCATGGTCAGGCCACCGCCGGGTGTGTCTTCGGGGGTGAGGGTCCCGTTCATCGCCTCGGTCAGCCCCCGCGAGAGGGCCAGGCCCAGGCCCAGGCCGGTGGTGTTGTCGGTGTCGCCGAGACGTTGGAAGGGTTCGAAGAGGCGGTCCCTGCCGGACGGTGGAAGGCCCGGCCCACGGTCCACGACACGTACTTCCACCCGGCCCGCCAGGGCACTGGCGGTCACCAGCACCTTGCCCCCGGGCGGGGTGTGACCGGCGGCATTGGACACAAGGTTGGCGATCACTCGTTCCAGCAGCGGAGGATCGACCAGTACGGCCGGGAGCTGCTCGAGGCTGCCGGACTCGACCTCGGGGCCGCCCGGGGGCAGCGAGTCCAGTGCGGTCGGCAAGACCTCCTCCAGGCCGGTGACGCGCAGATTCAGCGTGAGGACACCCGCCTGGAGGCGGCTGAGGTCGAGCAGGTTCTCCACCAGCTGGTTGAGCTTGGCCATGGACTCGTCGGCGGTGGCGAGGAGCTCGTCCCGGTCCGCGGGCGAGAACTCCACGTCGCTGCTGCGCAGCGAGGCGACGGCGGCCCAGCCCGCCGCGAGCGGGGTACGCAGGTCGTGGCCGACGGCCCGCAGCAGTGCTGTCCGCATACGGTCGGCGGCCTTGACCGGTTCGACCTCGGCGGCGGCCTCGGCGAGCCGGGCCCGTTCGACGGCGCCCCCCACGTGCGCGGCGAAGGCGGCCAGGACCCGCCGCTCGGATGACGACAGGGTGCGGCCGCGCAGCACCAGGAAGGCGCCGGACCCCGCCGGCACGGCCGTCACGGGCTCTGTCCCGTTCCCCGTGTCGGGGGGCTCGTCGACCAGTTCCGTGGATGCCATCCCGAAGGTCTCCCGCGTACGTTCCAGCAGGGCCGGAATCGTCTGGCCGCCGCGCACGATGCTGCCCGCGAGCGAGGACATCGTCTCCGCCTCTGCGGTGGCACGGGCCGAGCGCCTGGACAGGCGCAGGGAGCGGTCGACGACCGCGGCCACCACGGCGGCCACCACGGTGAAGACCACCAGAGCCAGCAACGCGTTCGGATCGTCCATCGTGAACCGGCCTATGGGCGGGATGAACCAGTAATTGAGGAGGAGAGAGGCGGTGGCGGACGCGATCACCGCCGACACGACGCCGCCTATGCAGGCCACACCCACCACGGTGAGCAGGAACAGCAGGGCCTCGCTGGTGAGGTTCACGGTGCCGCGGACCTGGGCGAGGACGACGGTGAGCAGCACGGGCAGGGCCAGCCCGGCCACCGGTCCCGCGATCAGGCGGGGCGTCGAGAGGGTACGGCGCCTGGAGGGGAGCAGGGTGCCGCGCCCGGCGCGCTCGTGGGTGACCCGGTGGACGTCGATGTCACCCGAGAGCGCGACGACGGTCTCGCCGGTGCCGGGTCCCGTCAGGAACCTCTCCAGGCGGCCGCGACGGCTGGAGCCGAGTACGAGCTGGGTGGCGTCCTCGGCGCGGGCGAACTCCACCAGGGTGGCGGCGACGTCGACGCCGACCACCGAGTGGTAACTGCCGCCGAGATCCTCGACGAGCCGCCGTTGCCGGGTGAGTGAGGCGTGCGAGACTCCGGCTGCCAGTCCGTCGCTGCGCGCCACGTGCACGGCGAACAGGTCGCCGCCGGACGAGCGGTCGGCGATTCGGGCGGCCCGCCGGATGAGCGTGTCGCCCTCCGGCCCACCGGTCAGGGCCACGACGACCCGTTCGCGGGTTTCCCACACCCGGCCGATCGCGTGCTCGGCCCGGTACGACTGGAGCGCCTCGTCGACACGGTCGGCGACCCACAGCAGGGCGAGCTGGCGCAGCGCGGTCAGGTTGCCGGGCCGGAAGTAGTTGGCGAGCGCCGCGTCGATCTTCTCGGGCGGGTAGACGTTGCCGTGCGCCATGCGTCGGCGCAACCCCTCGGGCTCCATGTCCACCAGCTCGATGTGCCGGGCCCTGCGGACGACCTCGTCCGGCACCGTCTCGTGCTGCGGCACCCCGGTGATCTTCTCGACGACGTCCTTGAGGGACTCCAGGTTCTGGATGTCGACCGCCGTGATCACGTCGACCCCGGCCGCCACAAGGCGCTCGACGTCCTGCCAGCGCCTGGGGTTGCGCCCGCCGGGGACGTTCGTGTGCGCCAGCTCGTCGACGAGCGCGACCTCGGGGCGCCGGTCGAGCACCGCTTCGAGATCCATCTCCGTGAACACCTCGCCCCGGTGCTCGCACCGCGCACGTGGCAGGACCTCCAGCCCCTCCAGCATCCGCTCCGTGTGCGGCCGACCGTGGCACTCGACGAACCCCACCACCACGTCCGCGCCACGGGCGGCCCGGCGGCGCCCCTCGTCGAGCATCCGGTAGGTCTTGCCGACGCCCGGGGCAGCTCCGAGGTAGACCTTCAGTCGTCCGGGCCGTACGTCACTCATCGCAGCCGAAGCTCTCTGCTCGCTGGTTCAACGCTCGTGAGGGGAGGGGGCGCTTCTCCTACCGAAGCCCTTCCGGTGCCGGTCGAGGGCGGTCGGGGGCGGTCGTTAGCGCATCCTTGGCGCTCCTCAGGTGGACCTTGACGCCGTCTTGACGCCCTCATGGCGGCGGCCGCTCAGCGGAACTCGGCAAACCGCGGCCGCAGCCCCGACGCCGTGAGCGCCATCGCCGCGAGCAACAGTCCGCAAGCCCATGGGAGTTGCCCGGTCACGGCGGACCTGCCGTCCCGTACGGATGCGGTGAAGTGCTGCCGGTTGATGTCGGTCACCTTGTCGAGAGCGGCCATCCACTCACCGAAGTGCGCGTTGGATGTGCCCGCCTCCCATCCCATGCAGAACTCGACGGCCTCGCGCTCCTTGCCGGCCGCCAGCAGGGCGCGGATCCTGCGGTCGTCTCGCTCGTAGACGGCGTCGTTGGAGGCCACCAACTTGCGTGCACCCGGAAGGAGTCGGGTGCGCAGCAGATCGGTGGCCTTGCGATGGTCGGTGAGAGCGGCCGTCTTCCCGCCGCGGTGGCCGTCGTTCTCCAGGGCGCGCCCGATCAGCTCCTGGTATTCGGCGAAGTCGTCGGTGAGGGACTCCACCGTGTGCTCGTCGGTGCGGTCGCCCTGCGCGGCGACGGCGAGCGTCCGCAAGTCGTGTCCGATGTCGCGGCGGGATTCACCGTAGAAGCCGACCGCCTTCTCGTACGGCGTGTCCAATCTCCCTTTGCCCGCGTTGCCGCTGGACAACAGGATGTTGGCGGCCTGCGCGTCCATGTCGTTGAGCGCGAGATCGAGAGCGGCGGCGCTGGTGGAGCGGGGCGCGTCACGGCCCGCGACGGCGTCCCAGGTGCCGGTGAGACCGATCCCGGCGAGGGCGAGCAGCAGGGCCAGGGCGACGGCGAGCGAGACCGTGACCGCGCGCAGGAGGCGCAGCCGCGCGGGCAGGGTGGCCCAGAAACGGCGGTGCAGAGCGGCCCGCGCGGCCACGGTCTCACTCCGGAGGCGCCGCCAGGGGCCACCGGTCCGCGGCCCCCGTCGAGGCCGCGGACCGGATGCGCCCCGTGGCGGGGCGACCGGTCCCTGCTGTGGAGGGGCGACAGTCCTCTCCTCCGCTTCAGGACCACTTGCGGTTCCCACCGTGATGGTCATGAGCCCTCCCCCGTTCACACCACGGACGATCACCCGCCCCCGTGTCGCCCAGCCTGCGACCGGATTCGGCCACGAGCGGCCCGCGTTTACGCCCTCCTGACGCCTCTTCAGGCCTGTTTGACGAGACCTTGACGTCTCCGCCGCGCGGCCTCTCGGGGAGGCGCGGATCAAGGGCACGTATGCGCACGTCAGGGGCGCATCAGGGAACCTGGGTCGAGCTTGCCCGGGGCCTGCCGGTACGTCTTCCATGGACCCCAGGAACAACCTCACCAACCAGTCGGGGGCGTCGACGCGCTACTGAGAGCGCACCGCCTGTACGGGGCCAGCAACTCCGTTGCCAGTGAAGGAAGTTCATGCAGCCCGGACGATCAGTGGATCTGCGAGCTTGTTGAGGTGTCGTACCGTGCGGTCCTCCGTCGCGGCCGGGGCCGGATCCACCCGCGTGTCGCGGTCGTAGCAGGCGCCGTTGACGATCTCGACCGCCGGGTCACACACGCACACCACATGGGCGGCGCCTTCCGGCAGGCCTGGGCGTAGGCGGCGAGACGTGAGTGGCGGCGGGCACGGTCGGGGTCGCAGCCCGACGTGTCCGCGCCCGCCACGCGGACATACGTCCAGTTGCCGTACGCGTTGACGACCGAGCAGTGGTACCAGAGCTTGGAGCCGTTCTCGGCCAGGGCTACCGACGAGCACGTCTGGTACGGCCCGGTCACCATGTGGTAGCTGCCGGACATGTAGCCGTACGTTCCCGGGTTCGGGTCGCGGTGGGTCCAGCCGCTGCAACTCTTCGACACAGAGCTCGGCCTGGGCGTGGGCGGGGCCGGCGGCTGCGAGGCCGTGGCACCGCCGTCGCTGCTCGGTCGCGCCGACGACCCGGCCCCGTTGTGCGTGGCGCCCGCGCCCTCACCCCCCGCCTCGCCCGGCTGCTCCGACGGTGTGCGAGACGGCGCCTGCGAGCTCGCCGGGGAATGGGAACAGCGGAGACCTCGCGGCCGCCCGCTGGGCTCAGGTGCCCGGCTTACGGCCGTAGACGTAGACGTCGTCGCCCGTCTTCAGCAGGGACCAGTACTTCTTCGCGGTGGTACCGGTCATATTGACGCAGCCGTGCGAGCCGGGCGGGTTCCACATGCTCACGCCGACCGAGTGGAAGGCCTGGCCGCCGTCGAAGAACTGGCTGTAGGGCATGGGCACGTTGTAGATGCTCGACACGTGGTCGATGTGCCGCCAGTAGATCTTCTTCAGGCCGGTGCGGGTCTCATAGCCGTCACGGCCGGTGCGGACCGGCACCGGCCCGTAGACGAGGTTCTTGCCGTCCTGGATCCAGCTGAGCTGAAGCGTCAGGTTCACGCAGGCGATGCGCCCCTTGTTGACGGGGCATTTGCCGTCTTTGTTGGGATTGCCGCCGACGGCCTTCTGTTTGTTCATCAGGTCCATCACGCCCCACGTGACAGGCCCCGCGTAGCCGATGTTCGGGCTGATCCCGTGCTTGTTCTGGAAGGCCTGGACGGCCTTGCAGTCCGCGGCGGACTGCTTTCCGTCGACCGGCCGGCCGAGGAACCGCTCCACCTGCTTCTGATAGGGGCCGGTCGACGTCGTGCAGCTCGCGGCCTGCGCGGGCGCGGCGCCCAGCGCGAGTGTCAGCGGTGCGACGAGTCCGGTGATCCCGAGTGCGACGGCTCCCCGTCTGCGTATGTCCCCCATGGAAGGGCCTTTCCTGGCAGGGCGCTCGATGCGCCTGACGCGTTCTCTGCCAGGTAGACCGGTTGCGGGTCACGCAGGTTGCAGCCGTGCTCAGGCTGGGACCCAATGGTGATAATTCCGAAGCCTGCGCCGGTAAGGACTGCGGGGGAAGGGTGTCAGCGCGGGGGGATCGCCGCCTCGGCCGCCGCCTTGATCCTTGCGCCGAAGCCGTCGGCGTCCTTGCGGGCGGCGGTGAGCGCCAGGCCGACGAGGAGCTTGCCGATGCCGTGGCCTTCCAGCACGTTGAAAATGCGGACCTGCGTCCGGCTGTCGGACAGCGGCTCCAGGTCGTAGCCGCCCTCCCGTGCCATCACGCTGTTCTTCGACACCTCGGCCCAGCGGATCTTCAGCGGGGCGTCGAGGGCGGTGATGCGGAACTCCCTCGCGGTCTTCATCCCGGCGTCCTTGACGGTGCTCCGGAAGACGGTGCCGATGTTGGTCGGGGTGTCCGGAACGCGCTCGATCTTGAGCACGCGGGGGCTGAACTCCGGATCGTTCCGTCCGTCGGCGAGATACTCGAAGACCTCGTCGACGGGCCGATCGACCAGGAACGTCGCGTCGAACCGTCCTGACATGGGCACTCCCGCCTTGTCGTAGCAGCACGGCGACCCTACGTGACGGCCGGGCAACCCGCGCGGCGGCCGCAACGGGCTGCGCGCCGGAGCGTCGGTCTGGACACTTCGATCGGACGAGGAGGCCCGGTCGAGCACCTTCGGACGACCGCGGCGAAGGCAGGCGCCGACCACACACCCATGGTGACCAGCGGAAGAGCGTCAGCAGGCGCCGACCCACTCCTCGTCGCCGTCCGAGAAGAACTGGTGCTTCCAGATCGGCACCTCGTGCTTGAGGTCCTCGACGAGGCGGGCGCAGGCGGCGAAGGCCTCCGCGCGGTGCGGGCAGGAGACCGCCGCGATCACGGCGACGTCGCCGATCGCCAGACGGCCCGTCCGATGGACGGCTGCGAGGGCGCTGACCGGGAAGTCGGCGGCGACCTTCTCGGCGACCCGGCGCAACTCGCTCTCTGCGGCGGGGTGGGCGCTGTATTCGAGGGCCTCCACCGACCTGCCGCCGTCATGGTTGCGCACGGTGCCGACAAAGACGGCGGTGCCCCCGGCGGCGGCATCGCCCACGGTCTCGTACACCTCGTCCAGAGAGAGCGGGGTGTCGCGGATTGCGAGCAGTTGTACGGGATGGCCTGAGGGGTCCGGGGTGTGCGGCATGGTTCGTTCCTGAGGGTGGACGGTGCGGGATGTGGCGTCGTACGCGGGGGCCGATAGTTTGAACTCCGGCCTATACATACGGAGTTGGGCCGGGTCAGCCGCCCGCAAACGGGGGCAGTACCTCGATCGTTCCCCCTGGGGTGAGCTGGACCGAAGCGTGGTCGCGTCCGCCGACCGGGCTGCCGTCAACGAGGAACGAGCAGTAGCCGAACACCCGCGCCAACCGAGGACGGTCGTCGTGCCGCGAACGGACCTGTTCCAGCGCCTCCGCGAGTGTCGCCGCGCGGTAGGGCTCCTCCGCCGTACCGGCCGCCGCCTTGGCCGCTGCCCAGTAGCGGATGGTGCCGGCGGGCGTCATCGGCGTCGCCACAACTGTGCCTCCTGTTGCTGAACTGCCCTGATCTGTCGTTCCGTTCGCCGTTGCCGTCGGGGGTTCCCACGCGGTCACAGTCCGGGTACCTCCAAGACCTCCGCGGTGGCCCCGGCGGGCACGCCTCCGGGCGGGACGACCGCGAGGCCGTCGGCGAACGCCAGCCCGCGCAGCATCGCCGGGCCGTCGAACGGGAGCGGTGCCACTGCGTGGTCCGTGCGGTGCACCGGCAGCAGCCGGGTGTCCCTCGGGTGCCCCGGAAGCGGGGCGGCGGCGCGCATCCGGCAGGGTTCCGCGTCCGCGTGCCCGCCGAGGCGCCGCAGCAGCGGCGCGGCCAGTGTCACCGTGCCGGCGACGGCGGCAAGTGGATTGCCGGGCAGGCCGACCAACCGGCGGGTCCGGCCGTCGGGAGTCGGCAGCAGCTCGGCGAGCAACATGGGGTGGCCGGGCCGTACGGCGACGGCGTCGACGAGCAGGCGGGCGCCCGCTTCTTCGAGGGTGGCGTGCAGGAAGTCCACCGGGCCGGCGGCGGTGCTGCCGGTGGTGACGACGACATCGGCGGGCGAGTTGTGTACGGCCTCCCGCAGCAGCCCCAAGTCGTCCGCCACCCGTCGGCTGCCGATCACGTCGGCGCCGCAACTTCGCAGCCACGGCGGCAGCATGGGGCCCAGCGCGTCGCGTACCTGCCCGTGCCGGGGCAGGCCGGACTCCAGCAACTCGTCGCCCAGTAACAGAAGTTCGACGGTCGGGCGGCGGTGCACGGCGAGCCGGTCGTACCCGGCCGCCGCGGCGAGTCCCAGCACGGCGGGGGTCACCGTGATGCCGGCCGGGATCAGTACCTCGCCCGCGTGGCACTCCTGGCCACGCGGCCGGATGTCGCGGCCCGGAGCCACCGAGCCGGGTCCGGTGGAGCGATCGTGCAGCGTGCCGCCCTCGGTGTCGAACTCCCCATGTTCCCTTCGCAGCACGGCCGTTGCGCCCGTCGGCAGCCGGGCGCCGGTGGCGATGGGGACGGCGGTGCCGTAGTCGCTGAGCGGCGCGGACCGGTCGCCGGCCAGGACGGCGGCGCCGCCCACCAGCCACGGTCCCGGTCCGGCCACGGCCCAGCCGTCCATCGCGGACGTGTCGAACGGCGGCAGATCGGTGAGGGCCGTCAACGGTTCGGCGAGAGCGTGACCGAGCGCGTCCGCCAGGGACCGCTTGACGACAGGCAGCGGCTGTCCGACGCAGTCCCGTGCTGTCTGCCGGGCCTGTTCCCAGGCCATGTGGGTGTCTGCTGTCACTCCCGCTGTCCCGGTGCCGTCCAGGGTGTGCGTGCCTGCCGGGGTCATGCGGTCCCCGCGCTGTTCTCGGGCTCGGCAGCCCAGCGCTCGGCCAGCGCCGTCACCCTGCGGTTCGCCTCGGCGACGGCCTCGGGCCCGCCGCCCGCCTGCGCGGCGGCATAGCCGACCAGGAATGAGGTCAGTGGCGCCGCCGGGCGGGCCACACCATGGGCGACGACCTTGGTCATGTCGAGCAGTTCGGCGACATCGACGTCAAGGTCGACGCCGAGTTCGGACTTGACGTCCTCGATCCATTTGCGCATCCAGCTCACCTTTGTTCGTTTCTTCGGCCCGTAGTCCGTCTTGGGCGGCCCTGGGCCCGTCAGCCGCCGATGGCCGACATCGGGCGGTCCGGGCGGCGGAACTCCGGACTGTTGATCGCGTGGCCGGGACCCTTTCCGCCGACCGAGGTCCGCCACGCCGCCTCCACCGTCGCGTCGTCGGCGCCCCGACGCAGCAGGGACCGCAGGTCGGACTCCTCGGTGGCGAAGAGGCAGTTGCGCAACTGCCCGTCCGCCGTCAGCCGCACGCGGTCGCATGTTCCGCAGAACGGTCGGGTGACACTGGCGATGACACCCGCCAGGGCCTCCGTGCCGGCGATCCGCCACTCCTCCGCGGGCGCGTTGTCCTGCCGCCCGACCGGCACCAGTTCGAAGCGCTCGCCGAGCCGGTCGAGGACCTCCGCCGCCGTGACCATCCGGTCCCGGTCCCAGGCACCCTGCGCATCGAGCGGCATCGATTCGATGAACCGCATCTGGTAGCCGTTCTCCGCCGCGAACGCGGTCAGGTCGACGATCTCGTCGTCGTTGACCCCCCGCACCGGCACCGCGTTGATCTTCACGGGGTTCAGGCCTGCGTCACGCGCGGCCGAGAGCCCGGCCAGTACGTCCTTGATCCGGTCGCGCCGCGTGATCTCGGCGAACCGCTCCGGGCGCAGCGTGTCGAGGCTGACGTTCACCCGGCTGAGCCCGGCCTCCCGCAGGGCGACGGCACTGCGGGCCAGGCCGATGCCGTTGGTGGTGATCGACAGTTCCGGAGCCGGGTCCAGGGCGGACAGGCGGGCCACCAGACCGGGCAGGCCTCGGCGCAGCAGCGGCTCACCGCCGGTCAGCCGGACCTCGGTGATCCCGAGGCGCTCGGTGCCGATACGGACCAGACGTACGACCTCGTCGTCGGTGAGGACTTCGGCACGGGGCAGCCAGTTCAGACCCTCGGCCGGCATGCAGTACGTGCACCGCAGGTTGCAGCGGTCGGTGAGGGAGACCCGCAGGTCCGTGTGGACCCGCCCGAAGCGGTCCACGAGGGGCAACGGAACGCCGGGAAGGCGCTCCACAGTGTCGTGCCGGGACAGACCGGGACCGGTCGGATCGTCGCTGTGATCAAGCACGGTTGCGCCCTCCCATGAAATACCGGAAGCCGGGGTTGGTGAAACATTAGAGACCAGGGTTCGCGAATTATCCAGGGGTCGGAATCCGACTCCTTTCGCCACTCCACCCATTCCTCACTCATCGATCATCATCGGAAGGTTTCCCGAAGAAGTCAAAGAGGGGTTCTCGATGGCATCATCGGTCAGGGCTATCGGACCCCAGGCCCTAGGCGGGGCAAGGGAAGTACGGTGATAAGCGGCACCTATCAGGTGATCGGAAATGCCTCTTTGACGGCACCCGTGGATTGCAGGAAACTTCTCTCGCGGCGATGAGGCGTAATACGTGAACGGCGTGCGTAAGTGAACCGCGTAAAAGCGAGCACGGAAAACAGGCCGTTTCCGGGGACCCGTCCACCCAGGTGCACGGAAGAAAGAGGCAGACCAGATCATGAGCAGCAGCATCGAGGACCCGATCGACGACCTGACGGTCACGCCCCCCAAGACCTGGGCGACGGGTCTCCCCGCCGTGACGCACGCGCTGGAGTACTCCCTCAGCCAGACGTCCCCGCGCCGCACCATGCTGACGCTGCTGAACATCAACCAGGCCAAGGGCATCGACTGCCCCGGCTGTGCCTGGCCCGAGCCCGCGCCGGGCAAGCGGCACATGAACGAGTACTGCGAGAACGGCGCCAAGCACATCAACGACGAGGCCACCTCGCGCCGCGTCACCCGTGACTTCTTCCGCGAGCACTCGATCGCCGAGCTGGACTCCAAGTCGGACTACTGGCTCAACCAGCAGGGCCGGCTGACCGAGCCGATGGTCAAGCGCCCCGGCGCGACCCACTACGAACCGATCGGCTGGGACGAGGCGTTCGGCATCCTCGCCCAGGAGCTCAAACAGCTCACCTCGCCCGACGAGGCCCTCTTCTATGTCTCGGGCCGCCTCAACAACGAGGCCGCGTTCCTCCTCCAGCTCTTCGCCCGCGCGTACGGCACGAACAACCTGCCGGACTGCTCCAACATGTGCCACGAGTCCAGCGGTTCCGCGATGTCGGAGACTCTGGGCATCGGCAAGGGCACGGTCTCGCTCGATGACCTGGAGAACTCCGACCTGGTCTTCGTCGTGGGTCAGAACCCGGGCACCAACCACCCGCGCATGCTGTCCTCGCTGGAGGAGACCAAGCGCAACGGCGGCAAGATCGTCGCCGTCAACACGCTCCCCGAGGCCGGCCTGCTGCGCTTCAAGCACCCGCAGCGCCCGCGCGGCATCGTCGGCAAGGGCACGCAGATCGCCGACCAGTTCCTGCACATCCGGGCCGGCGGCGACCTCGCCCTGTTCCAGGCCCTGAACCTGCTGCTCCTGGAGGCCGAGGACGCCAACCCGGGCACGGTGATCGACCACGCCTTCGTCGAGAAGAACACCATCGGCTTCGAGGCCTTCGAGAAGCACGCGCGCCAGGTCACCTGGGAGCACATCTACGACGCCACCGGCCTGTCCCGTGAGGAGATCGACGAGGTCTTCGAGCGCGTCCTGAAGGCCGAGTCGGTCATTGTGTGCTGGGCGATGGGCCTCACCCAGCACAAGCACGGCGTCCCCTCCATCCGCGAAGTCATCAACTTCCTCATGCTGCGCGGCAACATCGGCAAGCCCGGTGCGGGCGCGTGCCCGGTGCGCGGCCACAGCAACGTGCAGGGCGACCGCACGATGGGCGTGTGGGAACGGATGCCGCAGAAGTTCCTGGACTCCCTGGGCAAGGAGTTCGGCTTCACGCCGCCCAGCCACCACGGCCTGGACGCCGTCGACGGCATCCGCGCCATGTACGAGAAGCGCGCCAGGTTCTTCCTCGGCGTCGCCGGCAACTTCGTACGGGCCACCCCGGACAGCGAGGTCACCGAGCAGGCGATGCGCAACTGCAGCCTGACGGCCCACGTCTCGACGAAGCTCAACCGTTCGCACACGGTGTGCGGAGAGACCGCGCTGATCCTGCCCACCCTGGGCCGCAGCGACAAGGACTTCCAGGCCACCGGCGAGCAGTTCATCACCGTCGAGGACTCGATGAGCGACGTGCATGCCTCCCGCGGCAAGCTGCCGCCGGCCTCCCCGCACCTGCTCAGCGAGGTCGCCATCATCAGCCGCATGGCCCTCGCGACCATCGGCGACAAGTACGGCATCCCGTGGCAGGGCTTCGAGGACGACTACGGCACCGTCCGCGACCGGATCTCCCGCGTCATCCCGGGCTTCGAGGACTTCAACGAGCGTGTCTCCGTGCCGGGTGGCTTCAACCTGCCCAACCCGGCCAACCGCGGCGTCTTCAACACCCCGAGCGGCAAGGCCGTGTTCACGCAGAACGAGTTCACCATGCCGCACGTGCCCGCGGGCCACCTGCTGCTCCAGACGCTGCGCTCGCACGACCAGTGGAACACCATCTGGTACGCGCCCAACGACCGTTACCGCGGCATCCACAACGCCCGCCGTGTCGTCATGGTGAACCCCGCGGACCTCGAGCTGCTCGGCATCGAGGACGGCACCATGGTCGACCTGGTCAGCGTCTGGCACGACGACAGGGAGCGCCGCGCCGAGAACTTCAAGGTCGTCGCCTACCCGGCGAGCCGCGGATCCGCCGCGGCCTACTACCCCGAGACGAACGTCCTGGTCCCGCTGGACAGCGTCGCCGACATCAGCAACTGCCCCACTTCCAAGGGAGTTGTGGTGCGTCTGGAGCCCGTCGTCACTCCGAGCTGACCCGACACCCGGCACTCCCGGAGAGATTCGGGCAGTGCCGGAGTTCTCGGAGCGCCCGTCGTGACGGCGGGCCGAAGCACCGTGTTCAGAAAGGTACTTGGCTGCATGCCCGCATCTCGCGCCGTCCGCGGTTGGCTTCCGGCGGCGGCCGCGGTGTTCGCCGCCGGGTGGGGCGCGAACCAGTTCACCCCGCTCGCGGTGGTGTACCGGACGCAGGAGCACTGGCCTGCAGTACCGGTCGCCGCGATGTTCACCACCTACCTGCTGGGTCTCGTGCCCGGTCTGCTGCTCGGCGGCCCGGCCGCGGATCGGCTGGGCCGATGCCTCACAGTCCGGCCCGCCCTGGCCCTGTCCGCTGTCGCGAGCGCCTTGCTGGCCGCGGCGCCGGTGAGCCCGAACCTCGTCTACCTGAGCCGCCCGGCCACCGGATTCGCGGCGGGTGTCGTCCTGACCGCGGGCACCACATGGCTTCGAGAGCTGCCGGCCGGGGCCGGGTGCCCGGGTGCCGGCGCCCGACGCGCGACGTACGCCACCGGTGGCAGCTTCGCGGCCGGTGCGGTGACGGCGGGCGCTCTCGCCGAGTGGCTGCCGCACCCGATGGTGCTGCCCGGCCTCGCCCACTGTCTGCTGGTCCTGCTCGTGCTCGGCGCGACCAGGCGCGTACCGGAGACGGCGCCGGTGCCCGGTGCCGCCCCGGTGACGTCCCGTGCCGTGGAACTGCACCGGGCGGTCGTCAGGAACAGGCGCTTCCTGTGGGTCGTGCTTCCCGCGAGCCCGGCGGTCTTCGGCGCCGCGACCGTGGCGTACGTCGTGCTGCCGCCGCTGGTGGCCAACCGGGTTCCCGGATACGCGCCGCTCTTCAGCGGTCTCGTGACGGCGCTGACTCTCACGATGGGCATCGTCGCCCAGCCCCTTGCCGTATGGCTGGACCATGCGCACAGCGCGCGGGCCACCCTGGCTGCCATGGTCACCGTGATCGGCGGACTGACGGTGGGCGCATTCGCCGCGCACCGGAACTCCGCCGCTCTGGTGATGGCCGCCGCGGCGCTGCTCGGCGCCGGATACGGGCTCATGCCGGCGGCCGGCCTGATGGAGATCGAACGGCTCATGCCACCGAGGACCCACACCCCTCGACGGCGGTCCTCTACCAGGGCGCCACCTACAGCGGCTTCCTCACGCCGCTCGTGCTGGCCCTCACGGCGGGTGCCGGCACCGCCCCCTACCCGGAGCTCCTGGCGGGCATGGCGGCCGTGGGCCTGCTGTGCATGGCCGTCAGGGCGAGGCACAGCCGTCTGAGTCTTCCCTGATGGCACGGCCGCAGGACGAGGTCCGCCATGAGTCATATCGTCGACAACATCGGAGTACTGCTCCGAAGAGAGGAGCAACATCATGGGACGCGTGACCGCGCGGCGGCGTGTGCTGCGAGTTCGGGACGGGGTGTCCTCGTACCGGCCTGACACGATGGCCGTCGAGGAGCCGATGGAGATCAGGGTGGGCGGACGTCCGCTCACGGTGACCATGCGGACACCGGGCGACGACTTCGATCTCGCGGCCGGGTTCCTGGTGAGCGAGGGCGTGGTGCACTCCGCCGGCGATGTGGCCGGGATCCGCTACTGCGCGGGCGCCACATCCGACGGCGGCAACACGTACAACGTCGTGGATGTGGCCCTGGGCCCCGGCGTGGCCGCCCCTGACGCCTCTCTCGAGCGGAACTTCTACACGACGTCCTCGTGCGGGCTGTGCGGCAAGGCGAGCCTGGAAGCGGTGCGCACCTCGGCGGCGTGGACCGTCTCCGAGGATCCGCTGCGCGTCGGTCCCGAGCTGGTGACGGCGCTGCCGGACCGGCTGCGGGCGGCCCAGAAAGTGTTCGACAGCACGGGCGGCCTGCACGCCGCCGCCCTGTTCGGCGCCGACGGGGAGATGCTGTGCCTGCGTGAGGACGTCGGACGGCACAACGCCGTCGACAAGGTCGTCGGCCACGCACTGCGCGAGGGGCTGCTGCCGCTGCGCGAGACCGTTTTGATGGTGAGCGGCCGGGCCTCCTTCGAGCTGGTGCAGAAGGCACTGATGGCCGGAATCCCGATGCTGGCGGCCGTCTCCGCCCCGTCGTCGCTCGCCGTGGACCTCGCCGCCGAGAGCGGCCTGACCCTGATCGGCTTCCTGCGCGGCACCTCGATGAACGTCTACACCGGTGCCGAGCGGCTGGCTCAGGTGCCCGTGGCCTGATGTCCTGACCGGTGACTCGTCCGGCGGCGAGCGAGCCCGATTGGCTTTCCCCTGGGCCGTCCGGTAGACCCGTGGCGTGCTGTTTCGCCAACTCGAATACCTGGTGGCCCTCTCGCGGGAGCGCCACTTCGCCCGCGCCGCCCAGGCCTGTTACGTCTCCCAGCCCGCCCTCTCGGAGGCGATCCGCAAGCTGGAGGAGGAGCTGGACGTGCCGCTGGTCCGGCGCGGCCGCAAGTACGAGGGCCTCACGCCCGAGGGTGAGCGCATCGTGGTGTGGGCGCAGCGGATCCTGGCCGATCGCGACGCGCTCAAGGACGAGGTCGGCGCGCTGCGCACCGGGCTGAGCGGCCGGATGCGGATCGGCTCGGTCCCGACCGCGTCCGGCGCCGTCTCCCTGCTGACCGGCCCGTTCTGCGCGGAGCACCCGCTGGTGACCGTGGAGGTGATAGCGGACCTCCAGTCGCGGGACATCCTGAGGCAGCTGCAGAACTTCGAGATCGACGCCGGAATCACCTATCTGCACAAGGACCTTGCGGAGCACTTCCACACCGTCCCGCTGTACGAGGAGCGGTACGTGCTCCTGATCACGGCCGCCGATGCGCTGGCGCATCGGACGACGGCGACGTGGGCGGAGGCGTCGCGGTTGGCGCTGTGCCTGCTGACCGACTCCATGCAGGGGCGCCGGGTGCTGGACGAGGTGTTCGCCGAGGCCGGGACCCGGCCGTCGCCCCGGATCGAGACCGACTCGGTGGGCGCGCTGTTCGCCCATGTCAGGACGGGCCGGTGGGCCAGCATCGTGCCGCACGCGTGGCTGCATGTCTTCGGCGTCCCGCACGGCATGCGGGCGGTGCCGCTCGTCGAGCCCGCCCGCACAGTGCCGGTCGGACTCGTGGTCACGGCCCGCGAGCCGGGTTCGGTCATGGCCCGCGCGCTGACGGAAGTCGCCCGGCAAACCGATGTGGCGGCCGCGCTGGAACGCCTCCCGGGGGAACCCGGGGGCCCGTAGACGCGTCCGGCTACTCGCCGAGGGACACGACCGTGACTGTCGCCTGCCCGTCGGGCGCGGCATAGCTGACGCTGTCGCCCGCACGGTGTCCCAGCAGCGCGCTGCCGAGCGGGCTGTCGGCGGTGACCAGTGTCTGGTCCAGTACCGCCGCGCCCTCGCCGATCTGGACGGTCTCCACCGAGTCGTCCGCGTACCGCACCTCGACCGTGCTGCCCACGCCCACGACGTCCGTGCTGGGCCGGCCGGCGTCGGCGGCGGCGTGCAGGCGCACCTTGATCTCGTCGATGCGGGCGTCGAGACGGTCCACCTCGTCGGAGCGGATCAACTCGTCGGCCTGGTCGGCGTGGTCGCCCACCTCGGTGGTGTCCTGCAACGTGGCGGCGTCCGCGTCGCGTTCGGCCGTCACGTCGGCGAGTTCCTGCTCGAGTGCGCGGCGCTCGGTGGCGCTCATCGGTTCGGGCTCTCCGCTCATTCCAGCTCCCTTCACTTGTCGTGGCCGGTGTGCGGGAAGGTCACCTGTCGTAGCGGGTCGGCGGGAATGCCTCCCGCTCCGCCCGGGACATCTTGCCGCTCGGTGTCTCGCCGCTGTCGACCTTGCGGTCGACCTCCCTCTGGATCTCCTCGTACTGCTTCGCGGGCCGCTCGGGCGCCTTCACCCGTAGCCCGACCTCCCGCAGGTCCTCCTGGGTGCGCCTTTCGAGTGCGTCCACGTCGGGACGCAGAGGCATGCCGCGCCGGTCGTCGGGGTTGCCCTCGACGGCTCGGTTGGACTTGTGGTGACGGACCATGTGTCCTCCTTGGTTCAGGCGCCGTCAGGCGCGCCCGACCGGATCAGGCATCGGGAGTCTGCTGCGCCCCGGCCGCGGGCGGTTCCTCCGCGGACCCTTCGGCCATCGCCTCCTCCGCGGCTTCGCCCTTCCTCACGGTGCAGTGGATGGTGTCGTTCTCCACGTCCGCGACGATCGTGTCCCCGGGCTCCGCGTCACCGCTCAGCAGGATGGACGCGATCCGGTTGTCGAGTTCGGCCTGGATCGTGCGCCGCAGCGGACGCGCACCGAACTCCGGCTGGTGGCCGTGGGCGACGAGCAGTTTCTTGGCCGCCTCGGTGACGTTTAGGGTCATGCCCTGTCCGAGCACCCGGCGCTTGCTCTGGTCCAGGAGGTGGTCCACGATCTGCGACAGGTCGTCCTGGGTGAGGGCGTGGAAGATGATGATGTCGTCGATGCGGTTGAGGAACTCGGGCAGAAACCGGGCGTGCAGGTCCTCCATCAGGTCGTCCTTGATCTCGGACACGTCACCGTGGTGCGCGAGGATCCGGTGGGCGCCGATGTTGGACGTCATGATGACGACGCAGTGGCGGAAGTCGACCGTGCGGCCCTGGCCGTCGGTCAGCCGTCCGTCGTCGAGGATCTGAAGCAGGGTGTTGAAGACGTCGGGGTGTGCTTTCTCCACCTCGTCGAACAGCACGACGCTGTACGGCTGTCGGCGGACCTTCTCGGTGAGCTGGCCGGCCTCCTCGTAACCGACGTATCCGGGAGGGGCGCCGACGAGACGGGCGACGGTGTGCTTCTCCTGGAACTCGCTCATGTCGAAGCGGATCATGTGATCCTCGTCGCCGAACAGCAGGTCGGCGAGGGTCTTCGCGAGTTCGGTCTTGCCGACGCCTGTGGGACCCAGGAAAAGGAAGGAGCCCACGGGGCGGTTGGGGTCGCCCATGCCCGCGCGGTTGCGCCGCACGGCCTGGGAGACCGCGGTGACCGCCTCGTCCTGGCCGACGATCCTCGAGTGCATCTCCGCCTCGAGGTTGAGGAGTTTCTCCTTCTCGCTCGCGGTGAGCTGGGAGACCGGGATGCCGGTGCGGCGGGAGACGACGTCGGCGATGTCCGCCTCGGTGACCGAGACGACGCCCTCGCGCCGCTCCTCGATGCCCGCGAGTTCGCCTTCGAGCTCGGCGATCTGCCCCTTGAACTCGGAGGCCTTCTCGAAGTCCTCACCGGCCACGGCCTCTTGCTGCTCGCGCCGCAGTTTGGCGATGCGGTCCTCGCGGCTGACGACCTCGGTGGAGCGCGCGGCGCTGCGCAGCCGCACCCGCGCGCCTGCCTGGTCCATCAGGTCGATGGCCTTGT
Source organism: Streptomyces sp. NPDC055140 (assembly GCF_053607285.1). Classification (NCBI taxonomy): domain Bacteria; kingdom Bacillati; phylum Actinomycetota; class Actinomycetes; order Kitasatosporales; family Streptomycetaceae; genus Streptomyces; species Streptomyces sp. NPDC055140. Next base: position 19,700 of record NZ_JBSGTG010000028.1, read on the forward strand.
CCGGCAGGAACCGGTCGCTGATGTAGCGGTCGGAGAGCTCGGCGGCCGCCGCCAGGGCTCCGTCGGCGAAGCGGACCTGGTGGTGGGCCTCGTACGCGTCGCGCAGCCCCTCCAGGATCTGCACGGTCTGCTCGACGGTCGGCTCCGGAATCAGTACGGGCTGGAAGCGGCGCTCCAGCGCTGCGTCCTTTTCGATGTGCTTGCGGTACTCGTCGATGGTCGTCGCGCCCACGAGCTGCAGCTCACCACGCGCGAGGGCGGGCTTCAGCATGTTGCCCGCGTCCATGGAGCCCTCGCCGGTCGCTCCCGCGCCCACGACGGTGTGCAGCTCGTCGATGAACAGGATGATGCTGCCGCCGGCGTTCTGGACGTCCTCGATGACCTTCTTCAGGCGCTCCTCGAACTGGCCGCGGTACTGCGCGCCGGCCACCATGCCGGAGAGGTCGAGTGAGACAACTCGCTTGTCCTTGAGGGTTTCCGGGACTTCGCCCGCCACGATGCGCTGGGCCAGACCCTCCACGATGGCGGTCTTTCCGACGCCGGGCTCGCCGATGAGTACGGGGTTGTTCTTGGAGCGCCGCGAGAGGATCTCGATGGTCTGCTCGATCTCGTCGGCCCGCCCCACCACGGGGTCGAGCATCCCGGCCTTCGCGTCCTCCGTCAGGTCCCGGCCGTACTCGTCGAGCGTCGTCGCCGGCTTCTTGGCCTCCGCGGCGGACCCGTTCGTGCGGGACGCCTGGTCCGCGAGGCCCTCCAGGCGGTCCGGGCTGAAGCCCTGCGCACGCAGCAGTCGGGCGGCGCCGCTGTCGGCGTCGCTCAGGAGTGCCGCGAGGATGTGCTCGGGGCCGATGTACGAGGCGCCGGTCGCCTGTGAATGGGAGTAGGCGGCCTGGAGCGTGCGCTTGGCCGCCGGGGTGAGTCCGGGCTCGGCCGACGGCTGGCCGGACTCCTGCGGAAGGACAGCGGCGACTTCCGTCGACAGCGCGTCGGGGTCCACTCCGATCTGGGAGAGCAGCTTCCGTGTCGGATCGATCTTCGTGGTCGCCCAGAGCAGGTGCTCGGTGTCGAGATCGGAGGTCCCGTCCTCGATCGCTCTCTGCGCGGCGAGACCGAGGAGTTCCTGCGACGAATCCGTCAAGAGCCGTCCGATCGGCACGCGTTGGACAGCCGGCGGTGAGGATGCGGGCGACATCCCGAAGAACCGGTTGAACAACTCGTTGAAAGGATCGGACGAGCCGAACCCTGAACCGAAGGACATCGACATGCCTGCTCCTGATGCCGAGAGAGATTGGTTCAACTCAAGCGCGATGTCAGCTGGGCCGCAACAGCAGCGAAATCGGCGCACCTGAGCCACGGAATCAAGTCAGGAGGGGAATGCGACCCAATGGCGTGGGCCTGTTTGCGGGCGGGAGGCCCGGGACGCAGGCTGTCGTCAGGGAATCCGGCGGGTGAGCGCCGCGAGAGTCGATGGAGTCGGAGAGCACATCATGGATGAACGCGCAGACGTCACGCGGTCGCATCCGGCACGAACTGCCTGGTGGGCCGGGGCCGATCCGGCATCGGAGCTCCAGCACCTGTGGGGCGAGGTGAGCCGTCTGCTGGAGCGCTCTTCGCAGCCGGCCGGCCCCTCGCAGCACTGGATGCCTGTGGTGGAGGAAGCGGACTCGGGTGTCGCGTACGTGGTGCGCGCGGAACTGCCCGGTGTCCGTCGTGAGCGCGTGAATGTAGAGGTGGACGGCAGGGAACTGCACATCTCCGGTTCCGTCGAGGAAACCACGGACGGAAATGCTCTGCGTCGCCGGTCAGGGACCTTTTCCTATGGAGTTCGTGTTCCCGGCGATGTGGATATCGATCGTATCCAGGCGGATATGGCGGACGGCGTTCTGACGCTGCGCCTGCCGAAGACCGCGGCGGTGACGCGGCGAACGATCGAAGTCCGCGCCGAAGGCAATAACAAATAGGGGCTGAGCCGCGCCCTGCCCTTCTCAGTGTCCCCCTGCCCGGTCCGGACGTCCTGTCGGCGGCGACGCCCTGCGGGCGGGGTTCAACATTCAGGCCCCGCCGTGCGGCGCCGTCGGCACGTGCAGGCAGCGCAGGACGAGCAGCGTCGCGTCGTCGGTCCGGTGTGCACCGGCCATGTCCTGCACGACGGCCTGCCCGTAGCGTTCCAGGCCGTCGTGGCCGGGCGTGATGCCTGCGCGGGCCAGGCGCTCCGCGACGCGCAGCAGGAGCGCCGTGTCGGTGTCGAGGTCGCTGCCTCGCCGCTCGACGAGCCCGTCGGTGTACATCAGCACGGCATGCGGTTCGCGCCGGGTCCGGCTGCTGACTGTGTCGTCCATGCCACCGCGATTCCCGGTCGGGCCACTGTGCGGCCGACGTCAGCCGGTGACGATTCCTGTGACGAGGTTGATCGTCGTGGCGAGGATGCTGGTGCCGAACACGTACGACAGCAACGAGTGCCGCAGCACCACCGCGCGGATCGTCGAGGTCGAGACGTTGGTGTCGGACACCTGGTAGGTCATGCCGAGGTTGTAGCTGAAGTAGAGGAAGTCGCTGTACGCGGGCGGGTCTTCGTTGTTGAAGTCGATCCCGCCGGAGGCTGTGTAGTACAGGTACGCGTAGCGCGTGGCGTACATGAGGTGGAGCGCCGCCCAGGCCATGAACACGCCGCCGAGCGCGACGGCCGCCGCGGCGTGGCCGCTTTCGGATTTGCCGAGCAGGAGCAGCAGTACGGTGGCGACCAGGCCGCACAGGGCGACGCCGACGATCACGAGCTCGTCGGTGATGGGCTGGAAGTCCTCACGTCGGACATTGGCGCGGGTGGCTTTGGCATCCATCGGCCACAGCACCGCCCAGCCCGTCAGTACGAAGACCAGTTCGGTCGCGGCGATACCGGAGAGAACACCCAGCGCAGCGTTGTTCGTCACCCCGACGATCGCCCCGACCACGGCACCGGCAACCACGGAGACACCGAGCCGGGGAACCGCGGACAAGGGCAACCATGGGCTCATGGATCACCACAGTAGTCTTTCCGCCTCCGGCCAGCCTGGCGAAGTCCGCTGAGGGGACACAGACTGGATTCAGCTCGGTTTGGCTCGACTTGGCTCGACTCGACTCGGCTGCGTTCAGATCAGAAACCCGCTCGGAGCCGGTGGTATATACCGGACATGCCTTCTTCCCGCCGCCCACTCGCCGCCGTGACCAGGCACGGTTGGCGGCCTGCCGTGGTCAGCGCGGTGCGCCTGCTCTCCCCGCGCGGCTCACTCGCGCTCCAGCGGGCGGACGGGGCGCTTCTCTTCGCCGTACGCGGCGCCTTGGCGATGGCGCTGGTGGCACTGCCGGTGGCGATCGCGGGTCGGCCCGACCTTTCCGTCTACGCCATGCTGGGCGCCTTCACGACGACCTTCGGGCGCAACCTGCCCTACCCGCGCCGTGCTCGCGTTCTCGCGCTGGTGGCGGTGGCCATGACGGCGTGCGTGGGCTGCGGGTCCGCTCTCGCGGCCTGGGTCCGTCCCGGAGCCGGGGGCGGGGGCGCCGCCGTCGTGGTCGCGGCGACGGCGGTGGTCGCCGGGGTGGCGAAGCTGGCGTGTGACGCGACCCGGTTGAGCGGGCTCGGCGCGGTGCTGCTGTTGTTCTCCTTCGCGGTGGCGGCCAACGGCTCGCCCACCACCGCCGATGTTCTCCCGCAGACCGGGCTTGCCGCGGCCGGAGCCGCGGTCGCCTGGGTACTCGGGGTGTCCGGCTGGCTCGTGCACCCGGACCGGCCACAGAGGTTCGCTGTCGCCAGGGCCCTGCGTGAGCTCGCGGGAATGCTGACCTGGCCCGGAGGACCGGGCGGAGACGTACGGCAGGCGCGACACCGCACGACCGTTGCGGTGCTCCAGGCGTACCACTCACTCGGTCTCGCGCCTCCGACGCAGGCGCACCAGGCAGGCCGGGACGGAATCTTCGTACGCCTCACCGACCTGTCCTGGTCACTGCTGATCAACTCGGCGCGCCGGCCGCCGACTGACCCCGCCGCGACGGCGGAGCAGCTGCTCCGACAGGCTCGAGTCCTCACCGAGCGGCGCCGCCGACCGCCGGCACTCCTGCCCGAGCTGTCCCTCGCGTCTCCGGCGGCGCAGGACCGCGAGGACGCGCCCATGACTCCCGTGGCCCCCGCCACCGGACCGGGCCAACCTGTCGCCTGGCGCGCCACCGAACTCCTGATGGGGCGACGCGCCGGTGGCCCCGAACACCGCGCCGTCCTCGCCGTTCCCGCGGTGCGGATGGTCCTGGGCACCGGTATCGCGGGCGGGCTGGCCGTGGCCGGGGGGCTTGAGCACAGCTACTGGGCGTCGATCTCCGCCGCCGCCGTGCTGCACTCCGTCAACCTGCGCACCACGGCCCAGCGCGCCGTCCAACGCACCCTCGGCACGGTCATCGGTCTGCTCCTCGCCCTGGGCGTGCTGGCCACAGACCCGGAGCCGGTGGCGCTGGCCTGCGTGATCGTGCTCCTCGAGTTCCTCCTCGAGTACTTCGTCCCGCGCAACTACGGCCTCGGCGTCGTCTTCCTCACCCCGCTGGCCCTCCTGATGAGCGACCTGGCCGCGCCCGCCCCTGCCGGGGAACTCGTCGCCGACCGCGTGCTGGGAAGCGTGCTCGGCATCGTCGTCGGGCTCGTCTGCGCCCTTCTGGTCGTCCACGACCATGCCGCGCTGCGCGTCGAGCGTGCGCTGGCCACCTGCACGAAGGCATCCGATCACGCGGAACGGTCGCTCACCGAAGGATCGGGACCCCAGCACCCGGACGTCCAGGTCCAACTGGTGCTCGCAGTGGTCGAATTGCGTGATGCCGACGACGCCGCCGCGGGAGAGCTGTGGCCGGCGGGGATCGATCCCGCCGAACTCGCCGCCGCCGAACAACGTGCCTACCTCCTGCTGGAACGCCTCCACCACCAGCGCTGACGACCCGCGTCCGACGCGCGCGGGGCTCCGGCCTCGGGCTAGCGTGGTGTGATGCGCCATGAGGTGTCCGACGCCCATACCGCGATGGCGGTGGGAAGCGGTGACCTGCCCGTTCTCGCCACCCCGTGGCTGATCGCGTGGATGGAGGCGGCCACCGTGCGGGCCGCCGCCCCCTTCACCACGCCGGGCCGGACGACGGTCGGAACCGGTGTGCGCATCAAGCACCTTCGTGCCACACGGGTGGGTGCCTGGGTCGACGTCCTCGCGGAACCGCCCGCAGAGACGGAAGGCCGACGGCTCACCTTCCCCGTACGGGCCGTGGACAGTACGGGTGAACTGGTCGCGACGGGTGAGATCGACCGAGCGATCGTCGACCGGCAACGCTTCCTCGCGCGGGCGTCCGCCCAGGACTCCGGGATCAATCAGGGTGAGCGTGGGGACCTTCCCTGATGGAAGTGCTCGACGCCGACGGCAAGATCGACGTCATGACATTCCTCTCGCGACGTTCCCTGTTGGCAGGCAGTACCGCGGCGAGCGCGATGCTGGCCGGCACAGGACATGCTGCCGCGCATACGCCGTCGGGCTCGGCCTTACCGGACACACGCGCCTTACAAGAAGCGATCTCCGACCTCAGCCACCCACCGGCCACGTCAGCACAGTTGCTCGTCGACCGCCCGGGGCGGCGCTGGTACGGCACAGCAGGCGTGGCGGACATCAGAACCGCCCGTCAGGTACGCCCCGACGACGCGTTCCGCGTGGGCAGTGTCACGAAGTCGTTCGTGGCGACCGTGGTGCTGCAACTGTGGGCACGGGGACTTGTGGAGCTCGACGAGCCCATCGGACGGCATCTCCCCGGACTGCTTCCGGCCGAGTCCGCGCGGATCAGCGTGGCACAGTTGCTGAACCACACGAGCGGACTGCCCGACCATCGCGGCCTGCCCGACGTCAGCACCCCGGAAGCCGTCCTGCGGCACCGGTTCGACGCGTGGACGCCTCAAGAGCTGGTGCGCACCGTGACGCTCGATCCGCTCAAGTTCCACCCGGGCAGCAAGCAGGAGTACCGGGGCATCAATTACGTCCTGCTCGCGCTGCTGGTCGAGGCCCTCACCGGCCGCCCGTACGGCGAGGTGATCAGGGAGCGAGTCGTCCGTCCGCTGGACCTGCGGGGGACGCTGATACCGGACCGCGACCCGCGGCTGCACGGCTCACACGTGCACGGCTACCTGAAGATGACCGACGGGTCGCTGCGGGACGTCGCCGTGTACGACCAGTCCAACGCCTGGGGCGAGGGCGAACTGGTGTCGACGATCGCCGATCTCTTGCGTTTCCATCAGGCGCTGTTCTCCGGCGAGTTGCTGCCACCGCGCGCGATGAGCCACCTGTTCACGCTGCCACCCGACAGCGTGCGCATGCTCGACGGCACTCCCGCGCGCTACAGCCTGGGACTGCAGACGGCCACGGTGAACGGCGTGACGTTCTGGGGGAAGACAGGTGACACGTATGGGTACCGGACGCGGATGTTCTCCACTCGCGATCAGCGCCTCCGTTGGGTTCTCGCGTACACCCAGACCCCGCTGGCGCCGCCGGAGGACATGACCAACCGGATCGCTTCCGTCCTGACCTCGTGAACCAGGGCGAAAGACCCTATTGGCGGACCTTGTAACGGAGGTGCAGCACGCGGTCGCCCTGGACCACCACGTGGGGGTCCTCGAGGAGATGCTGGGCGTCGACGGGGCCGAAGTACCGCTTGCCGGAGCCGAAGACGACGGGCACGACGTCCATGGCCACCTCGTCCACCACACCCAGGGCGAGCGCCTGCCCGCCCACCTCGCCGGCGGCCACGGCGACGGTGCGGTCCCCCGCGAGTTCCCTCGCCTTGGCGACCGCCTGCGCCACGTCGTCCACGAAGTAGTACGACGCCTCGGGGTGCCAGCCCTCAGGCCTCGGCCGGTGGGACACCACGACCACGTGCTCTCCTGCCGGCGGCGACCCTTCCCAGCCGTTGGTGATGTCGAACAGGTGCCGCCCGATCACCATCGACCCGATGCCCGCCCACATCGGCCGGACGTACTCGGCCGAGACCTCGGACACCGACACCTTGTCGTTCACGCCGATCTCGACGTCGCCGTTCGAGTACCAGTCGAAAAGGGGGCCGACCTGATCCTCCGAGTCGGCGATGAAGCCGTCCACGGAAACGACGTTGTGCATCACCACGGTGCCCATCACTACTCCCAGGGGTTCTGACATGTGCCGCGGGGGCTCCCGGACTTCGTACATACATAGACCGAGCACGCCCCCGGGACTCATCGCCCGACGGATGAGGTACACGGGCGGCCGCACCGTTCGCGTACCTCACCGCCTGGAGCCACGGGTCTCAGTCCCTTTCGACGTCGATGTGGGTCAGCCGGGCGTAGCGCTGCGGGTCCTTCCTCCGGATGCGCAGGGCGATGTAGATGCCTGCCGCGAGGACCACGGGCAGGGGTGCCAGGAGGATGGCGTTCACCGTCCCCGAGGCGCCCGTCAGAAGGTCGAAGTGGAGGACCGCAAGGACGGTGAGGAGCGCGAGACCGGCGAACGCGATCAGCGGGGACCAGACCACCCGGGCGGCCGACATGCCTCGCCGGTCCCGGCGGAAGAAGGCCCACACGGCGAGGGCCGCCAGGGCCTGCATGACCATGATGCCGAGGACGGCGATGCTGTTGGTCCAGATCAGTACCTGGGAGAACGGGTCGGCGGCCAGCACTGCGCCGACGACGATCACCAGGAGGTTGAAGACGGTCTGCGCGCTCACCGCGATGCCCGGAGAGCCGTGCCGGGCGGAGACGACGCCCAGTCGTCGCGGCAGGAGTCCTTCGCGTCCGAGGGCGTAGAGGTAGCGCGCGGCCGCGTTGTGGAAGGCGAGAGTGGCCGCGAAGGCGCTGACGATGACGAGGGCGTGCATGGTGTCGGCCAGCCAGGTGCCCACGTACAACTCGCCTGCTTTGAAGGTGAGTTCCGGGCCCGCCGCGGCGCGGGCCATGGCCACCGCCTTGTCCGTGCCGAACGCGCCCATGATGAGCCACGCGCCTACGGAGTAGAACAGGGCGAGGAACCCGATGGCGATGAAGGTGGCACGCGGAACCGTGCGGCTCGGTTCGCGCGCCTCCTCCGCGTAGATGGCAGTGGCCTCGAATCCCGTGAAGGCGCCGATCACGATGACGAACATGCCCGCGATCCCGCCGGTGGCGAGTGTGCTCGGGTCGAAGGAGTGCGCGTCGAGGGCTGCCGTTCCCCGGTGGCCGAGAATGCCGCCGTCCATGATCAGCAGGGTCAGCACTTCGAGGATCAGCGCGACGCCGAGGACCTTGGCGCTGAGGGTCACTCGGAGCCAGCCGAGCACGCCGACGGCAAGGACGCAGATCCCGGAGAGCACCCACCAGGGGATGTCGGCTCCGGTCGCGTCGTGCACCGACCCGGCCGAGAAGTAGCCGAAGGCCGCCGCGACTCCGGGGGTGATGAGGTTGTACGCCACCACGGCGACGTAGGCGATGCCGACGCCGAGGGTGCGGCCGAGACCGCGGGCCACGTAGGCGTAGAAGGCGCCGGCGTTGCGGACGTACAGGCTCATGGCCGTGAAGCCCGCGGCGAAGAGGACGAGCAGTGCTCCTGAGATCAGGTAGCCGAGCGGGGCGCCGGGGCCGCCGATGGCGATGGCGATGGGCGCCACGCCGGCGAGGACGGTGAGCGGCGCGGCGGCTGCCACGACGAAGAAGACGAGGTCGAAGGTGCCGATCTGTCCGGAGGAGAGACCTCCGTCGGCGTCCTGCCCGGCCTCGCCGGGTTCGGGTCTGCCGGCGGCTCCGGCGGCGGGTTCGGCTGTGGACTGCTGGATGCTCATCGCTCCCCCTGCGGGGCAGAGGCGTCGCCGCCCGTTACGGAAATGGCGGGGAAGTCCGGGAAGTCGCTCTCGGGTGCGGGTCCCACGACCCGTCCGCCGTGCAGGACCAGGAGGCGTCGCGGGTGGGCCGCGACCGCCTCCGGTACGCCGCCCGCCGCGATCACGACGAGGTCCGCGCGGCAGCCGGGGGCGAGGCCGTAGCCGGTGAGGCCGAGTGCCGCGGCAGCCTCGTCGGTGATCATCGAGGCCGCGTGGCGCAGTTCCCCGTCGCTCATCAGGTCACCTTGGAGGCCGATGATGGTGGCGCGTTCGAGCATGTCGGCGGTGCCGTAGGGCCACCAGGTGTCACGGATGTTGTCCGAGCCGGCGAAGACGCGGACGCCGTGGTCGCTCAGGCGCAGCACGGGCGGCATGGAGTGGCGGGGACCGTTGGTCATGATCGCCACTCCGGCCTCGGCCAGGGCCCTGGCGGTGCGGTCGAGTTCCTTGGCGTCGACCTCTCCGAGGGCGTAGGCGTGGCTGACGGTGACGGTGCCGTTGAGGCCGAGCGCCGCCGTGCGCTCCGCGATGTCCCGTAGCTGCCGGGTGCCGGTCACGCCTCCGTCGTGCAGATGGATGTCGATGCCCGCGCCGTGGCGCTCGGCCAGGCCGAAGACGATGTCGAGCTGGCCGTCCGCGTCTCCGTCGAAGCCCGCCGGATCGAGGCCGCCGATCAGGTCGGCGCCCTCCGTGAGTGCCGCGTCGAGGAGGTCGGCCACGCCCGGTGCGGTGACCACGCCGCTCTGCGGGAACGCGACGATCTGGATGCCCAGCCGGTCGCGGAACTTCTCGCGTACCTCGACCAGCGCGTGCAGGCCGTCCAGCCGCACGTCCGGGTCGATGTCGACGTGCGACCGCACATGGCCGGTGCCGAGGGACACCATGCGGTGCGCCAGGGCCGTGGCCCGGTCGGCCACCGGGACGCCGGCGGAGGCACGCAGAGCCCGCTCGTTCGCGATGTGGTCGCGCAGCGTGGCCGAGGTGGGGTGCGGCTGCCAGGGCGCGCCGAGCAGTGTCTTGTCCAGGTGGGCGTGCCCGTCGACGAGTGCGGGCAGGACGAGAGCGCCCCCGAGGTCGATGCTGCCGGGACCGGCTGCGAGCCCTCGGCCGGGGTCGGCCCTGTCGGCGCTGTCGGCCCTGTCGGGTTGGTCGACCAAAGCCGTGACCCGGCCGTCCGCGAGATGGATGTCGGCACGCCGGCCATCGGGCAGCGTGGCGTTCCTGAGGACCTCGGGGGCGAGCGGGATCAATGGGGTGTCGGCGGGATGCGACACGACTTCCTCCAACTGTTCGTTCGGTGCCCGGCACGACTGACCGGCCGGTCGCGAATCCGGCGGAACGCTGCTGGTGAGCGGCGGGCAACGACAAGCTAGCTGGTATACCAAATACCACGCAATGGTCTGTGGGATCTTGTTTCCGCGGTCTGCGATGATCAGGAGCACCGCCGGGAGCGGCCACGGCCGCTCCCGCTCGCCACTGGAGAGGACTCGATGACCACCCGCACTGACCGCCGCCCCACGATCGGTGAGACCCACCAGTCCCTGAGAGAACGGGTCTACGTGGAACTCCGCGAGCGGATCATCGAGGGGACCTTCCCGGCGGGTATGCGACTGGTGGAACGCGAACTGGCGGACCAGCTGGGTGTCTCCCGCATCCCCTTGAGGGAAGCCATGCAGCGGCTCGAGCAGGAGGGGTTCCTGACCGTGCAGGCCAGGCGCGGCTCCGTGGTCACGGACTTCGGAGCGCAGGACGCGACGTACCTCTTCGACGTCCGCGAGAACCTCGAAGGCCTGGCGGCGGGACTCGCCGCGCGCCACGCCACGACCGCTCAACTACGCACGATGGAACGCCTGTTGGCGCGCAGCCGCAAGTCCTCCGACGCGGGGCGGCTACGCCAGGCCGTGGCCCACAACGCGGATTTCCACCAGCAGATCGTCGAGGCGTCGGGCAACCCGCTCCTTCAGGAACTGATGGCACCCCTCGACGCGCGGCTGCGCCGGCTCTTCCGGCTGACCTCCGACCTCAACGACGGCGATCCGATGTGCGGGGAGCACGAGCGCCTGTACGAGGCGATCCGCGACCGCGATGCGGCCCGCGCGGAGGAGCTGGCCCGCCACCACGTGGCCGGCACCCGCGACTCGGCGCTGCGCTACTTCTCCGACGCGGCGACACAGTTCTCCGACGGGGGCTGAGCAAAGGGGTGGGCGCGGGGGGTCACCCCCGCGCCCCCCCGACAACCCCGACTTCCCCGACTAGAGCGAAATACCCGTCTTACCCGAAATACCCCCCACCCC
>NZ_JBSGTG010000028.1:30865-115583 GCF_053607285.1 Streptomyces sp. NPDC055140
CGTGGCGGCCCCCGGCTCCTGGGGGGTGGTATTCTTTACCGCGGGGGGCACCATTTCCCCCTCGGGGGGGGGACAATGGGTGGGCGGGGGGGACGCCCCCCGGGCCCACCCGCTACTCCCGCTACTTCCGCTACTTCCGCTACTTCCGCTACTTCCGCTACTTCCGCCGCTCCCGCCCGAGCAGGAACCCAGCCGCGCTCGTCAAAGGCGTCGGGGCGATCTGTTCCGTGCGGGCGGCCGCTACTCGGCAGGTGCGGCGGCCGGAGCCACCGACTCCTGCTCATCGATGTCCGCGGCCTCCGGCTCCGTGACGGGCGCCTGCCGGAACGCGGCGAGGCATACCGCGCTGACCAGCGCCATCGCGGCGAAGGCGATGGCGACGGGGGTCCATGAGTTCCCGGCGGCGCTGAACAGCCAGGTGGCCGCCGCCGGGGCCAGCGTGCCGATGAGCCCCGCCGTCTGGTAGCTCATGGACAGACCCGTGTAGCGCGCCCGAGGAGCGAACCAGCCGGATATGAGGGTGCCGATCGAGGCGTACGCGACGGTGCTGGCGAGCATCGGCAGGCACATCGCGAGCCAGAGTCCGGGCACGGAACGGGTGTCGGCGAGCCAGAACATCGGGAAGGCCACGACGAGGTGCAGCAGGATCCCGGTCAGCGTCACGCGGCGCAGCCCCAGGCGGTCGGCGACCAGCGCGGCCAGCGGGGTGCACACGATGACGACGACGGAGGCGGCCGTGCCGGCACCCGCCACCTGCGAGTCGGTGAAGCCGAGTTCGGTGACGGCGTACGTCGACATGAAGGTGACGACCACGTAGTAGCCGCCGACGGTGATGAGGAAGGCGCCGGAGGCGAGCAGCCAGGTCTTCCATGCGTCGCGGACGACGGCGACGAGCGGCGCAGCCTGCTTCTCCTCGGCCGCCTCGGCCCGGCGCGCCGCCTCGAACTCGGGCGACTCCTCGATGGAACTGCGGATCACAAGGCCGACCAGGACCAGAACCGCGGACAGCAGGAAGGGCAGGCGCCAGGCCCAGCCGACGAGCGCGTCGTGGCCCGCCAGAGCCGCCAGGGCGAAGACGCCGGTCGACATGAAGTAGCCGACCCCGTCGCCGACTTGGGGGAAGGAACCGAAGAACGCCCGGCGCCGCGGCGGGGCGTGTTCGACGGCGAACAGCACGGCGCCGCCCCACTCGCCGCCGACCGCGAGCGACTGGACCATGCGGATGAGGACGAGCAGGAGCGGCGCGGCGACGCCGATGGAGGCGTAGCCCGGGAGCAGGCCGATGCAGAAGGTGGCGCCGCCCATGAGGGTCATGGACCAGATCAGGGCGCGCTTACGGCCGTAGCGGTCGCCGATGTGCCCGAACACGACCGCGCCGAGCGGGCGTCCGAGGGATCCGACGAAGAGCGTCGCGAACGACATGAGCGTGCCGAGTGCCCGGTTCATCTCGGGGAAGAACAGCTCGGGGAAGACGAGCGCGGCGGCGGTGGCGTAGATGCCGAAGTCGTACCACTCGACGCTGGTGCCGATCATCGAGGCCCCGGCGACCTTCCACGGCCCGGATCGGCGCCGCGCCCCCGGGTCCGTAGCGCCACCTGCGACTGTGCTCATGTGCGTACTCCTTCACGGCCAACGATTGGGTTCGCCATGGACCCAAAAACGTGGGGGCGACGCTAAGGCGCTCATCAGGGGCTGTCAATAGGGTTCACACCAAGTCCAATATCATGGTCACTCGGGGCATGACGGGACGCGCGTGACCCGCGAGCTGGGAGAGGGCCCTTGAGCAACAGCGAGAGTCGTGACGAATGGACGACCGGAACGCGCCAGGCGGCATCGCACGCCGTGGTGGCCGAGGCGCTCCGGCAGCGCATCGCGCTCGGCGGCTTCGGACCGGGCGACCGGCTGCCCACCGAGCGGGAGCTGTCCGCGGCCTTCGGGGTGGGGCGCAACACCGTCAGGCAGGCGGTGCGTGAGCTGGCCGACGAAGGCCTGGTCACGACCACATTGGGGCGCAACGGCGGCACCCGCGTGGCGCCCACCCGGCCCGGCAAGGATGGTTCACGGGCCGCGATCACCGCGACGATCCGGGCCTCGCTGCGCGACTACATGGAGTACCGGCTCGCGATCGAGCCGTACGCGGCGCGCCTTGCCGCCGAGCGCGGGGCGGGCACGGCCCGCCGCGAACTGCTGGCGATGCTCGCCACCGACGTCGCCGACCTCGGCGAGTACCACCGCTGCGACACCGCGTTCCACCTCGGCATCGCGACCGCCGGCGGCAACGAGGTGCTCGCGGAGGCGGTGACGCGGGCCCGCGCCGAGATGTTCGTGGGCGGCAACGCGCTGTGGCTCGGCTCCGACTGGAGCCGCGTGTATCCGGCGGAGCGGGACTTCGGCTCCGCGTTCCGGGAGGAACACGAGGCCATCGCGCTCGCCGTACTGTCCGGCGACGGGGACGCGGCCGAGGCGCGGATGCGGGATCACCTGCACGACTCGCACCGCCAATTCCTGGCGCTGCTCGACCAGTTCGCCGCCCAGGACTGACCCCGGGCGCGCTCCCGCGCCCCACGCGGACGGGCCCGGCACCCGTACTCCGTGCGCCCGTCGATTGACGCGCGCCCCTGGCGACGCCTACTCTCCGAAATGGGTCCAGCTGAGACCCAAAAGGATTCCGCAGCGCGCGACAGGAGAGACGCCCCGTGCACTCTTACGACGAGGACCTCACTCAGCAGGTCATGGACCACCTGCTGCACCGACTCCGGCTCGACCCGCCGCCGCTCGGCCGCCTCGGCGACCACCAGGAACTGACCCTGGCGCTCAAGGACGCGATCGGACCCGCCCCGCAGCCCCCCGCCGACGTGCTGCGCACCTACACCGACTCCCTTGAGCCCACGGTCGTCTCGTGCGACCACCCGGCCTTCCTCGCGTTCATACCCGGCGCCCCCACGAAGGCCGCCGCGCTGTTCGACATGGTGCTCTCGGCGTCCTCGCTGCACGGCGTCTCCTGGCTGGAGGCGTCCGGCGCGGTCGCGGCGGAGAACCAGGTGCTGCGGCTGTTCGCCGACCTGGCCGGGCTGCCCGCCGCCGCCGGCGGCTGCTTCGTGAGCGGCGGCTCCGCCGGCAACCTCTCCGCCCTCGTCGTCGCCCGGGACACCGGCCGCCACCGGCGCGGCCTGGACGAGCACGCCCAGGTCCGCGTCGCGGTCAGCGACCAGGTCCACTCCTCGGTCGGCAACACGCTGCGCATCCTCGGCGTCGAGCCCCTCGTCGTGCCCACCTCCGACCACCGCCTCACGGGCGAAGCCCTGCGCGCCGCGCTGGACGCCGCCGAGCGGGACGGCGGTGCGCCCGTCGTCGCCGCCGTGGCGACCGCGGGCACCACCAACGCCGGCATCATCGACGACCTCGAGGGTGTCGCCGAGCAGACCCGCGCCCGTGACCTGTGGCTGCACATCGACGCCGCGTACGGCGGCGCGGCGCTGTTCGTACCGGAGCTGCGCGAGCGGCTGCGCGGCATCGAGCACGCCGACTCGCTCGTCGTCGACCCGCACAAGTGGATGTTCGCGCCCTTCGACTGCGGCGCGCTGCTCTACCGCGACCCGAAGCTGGCCCGCGCGGTCCACACCCAGGACGCCTCCTACCTCGACGCCATCCACGGGGCGGACGGCGCCGACGACGAGACCGAGTGGAACCCGAGCGACTACGCGTACCACCTCACGCGCCGCCCCCGCGGTCTGCCGCTGTGGTTCTCGCTGGCCGTGCACGGCACCGACGCCTACCGCGACGCCGTCGCCCGGGGCGCCGACATCGCCCGTCGCACCGCCCGCCTCGTCGAGCGGACCGAGGGTCTGGAGCTGCTGCGCGAGCCCGAGTTGACGGTGGTTCTGGTGCGTCGCACCGGCTGGCAGCCGGAGGACTACTACGCCTGGTCCAAGAGGCTGCTCGCCTCGGGGACCGCCTTCGTCACCCCGAGCGTCTGGGAGGGCGAGACGGTCGCCCGCCTCGCCTTCCTCCACCCGGACATCACCGAGGAGACCGTCCGCGCCATCCTCGACTCGCTCGTCGACGAGGGGTAGTTCGAGCGCAAGGCCTCACGGCCGCGGGGCGCGTCACCGGGCCGTACAGGCGTCGACACGTGGACCAGGGTTCGTCACCGTGCCGTACAGGGGTCGGCACGCAGACAGCGACGCGTCACCGTGTCGACGTCGCCGCCTCGACCGGCTCCTTGCCTGTGCGGCTGCGGGCCGCGCGGACCGTGGACGCCGGCGTGGGGGCCAGCGTCCGGTGCAGGTTGGTGCGCATGGTCGACGCGGCGTCGAGCACGTAGTTCTGCCGGACCTTCCACGGGCTGCGGTCGCCCTGCCGGGGGAACGCGTCGATGGAGCGCTTCACGTAGCCGGAGGCGAGGTCGAGCAGCGGGCGCTCGTTCAGGGCGCCCGTCGGCCTCGGCTCCACCGCCGCGTAGTCGTGGCGGCGCATGTGGTTGAGCACCTTGCACACCAGCCGCGAGGTGAGGTCGGCGCGCAGCGTCCAGGAGGCATTGGTGTAGCCGATGCACACGGCGAAGTTGGGTACGCCGGTCATCATCGCGCCGCGCCACACGAACTGCCGGTTCAGGGGGACGGGTTCACCGTCGACACGTGGCGCGATGCCGCCGAAGGCGAGGAGCTTGAGTCCGGTCGCGGACACGATGATGTCGGCCTCCACGACGCGGCCCGACTTCAGGCGGATGCCCTCGGGGACGAAACGGTCGATGTGGTCGGTGACGATGTCGGCGTCACCCGAGTTGAGGACCTTGAACAGGTCCGCGTCGGGCACCGCGCACAGCCGCTGGTCCCACGGGTCGTACGACGGTGTGAGGTGCTCGTCGACCAGTCGGTCGTCCTTGACGATGCGCTTGTTGAGCCCGGTGAGTACGCGCCGTGCCACCTTCGGGCTGCGCCGGCAGAACTGGTAGACGCCGATGGTGAACAGGATGTTCTTGGTGCGCACCACCCGGTGGGCCGCTCCCGCGGGCAGGGCGGCGCGGATGCCGTCGGCGAGTCTGTCGCGCGAGGGCAGCGAGCTGATCCAGGTCGGGGAGCGCTGGAGCATGGTGACGTGGGCGGCGCTCCGCGCCATCGCGGGGACCAGCGTGACGGCGGTGGCGCCGCTGCCGATGACGACGACGCGCTTGCCCGCGTAGTCCAGGCCCTCGGGCCAGAACTGCGGGTGCACGACCGTGCCGGAGAAGGAGCCGGCGCCCTCGAACTCGGGGGTGTGGCCCTTGTCGTAGTCGTAGTAGCCCGCGCAGGAGTAGAGGAAGTCGCAGGTGACGGTGGACAGCGTGCGCAGGCCGTCCTCGTCGGTGCGCTCCAGCGTCAGGGTCCAGCGCGCCGCCTCCGTCGACCAGTCGGCGGCGAGCACCTTGGTGCCGTAGCGGATCCGCCGGTCGATGCCGAACTCGGCCGCCGTCTCCTTGATGTAACTCAGGATGGACCCGCCGTCGGCGAGCACCTTGCGGTCGCGCCAGGGCTTGAACGGGTAGCCCAGCGTGAACATGTCGGAGTCCGAGCGCACGCCCGGGTAGCGGAACAGGTCCCAGGTCCCTCCCATGGACTGCCGCGCCTCGACGATCGCGTACGAGCGTTCCGGGCACTCGGCCTGGAGCCGGTACGCGGCCCCGACACCGGACAGGCCGGCGCCCACGATCACCACGTCGATGTGCTCGGCCGGGGCCCCGGAGCCGGCGGTGCTGGAGTCTGCGGTGTGCGTCATGTTTCCCAGTGTCGGGAAGCACACCCCTCAGGAATTGACCTGGGACGACAGATCTTTGACCCTGGACGACATGTCCGTGATCAGATCGGCGGGGCTGCGCGGCTTTCGCGCCACGGTGGCGGAGCTCGGCGGTGACGCCGACTTGTACGCCCGGCAGGCCGGTTGCCCACCGGCCGCGCTCGACGTGGACGACCTCCTGGTGCCGGAGGAGGCGATGGCGACGGTGCTCGAACTCGCCTCAGCGGACCTCGGCTGCGCCGACCTCGGGCTGCGCATCGCCGCACGGCAGGACCTGGGCATGCTCGGCGCCCTGGCCCTCGCCATCCAGAACTCCGACACCCTCGGCGACGCCCTGGAATGCACGACCCGCTACCTCTTCGTCCACGCCCGCTCGGTGAATCTCAGCCTCGAACCCGATCCGTACGGCACTCCGGGAATGGCCGCGCTGCGCTACGGCGTGCGCGAGGGGATCGTGGCACCGCCGCAGGGCATCGACCTCTCCCTCGGCTTCATACACCGCGCCATCGGATATCTGGTCGGCCCGTACGGACTGGGCTCCGTGGAACTCCCCCACCCCCTGCTCGCCCCGCTGTCCGTGTACGAGGACTTCTTCGGCGTACCCGTCAAAGCCGACCGCCCCGCGGCGCTGCTGCGCGTCCCCCTGAGCCTGGCCAACCGGTCGCTCGGCGGCAGCAACTCACATCTGCGCCACCTCGCGCTCGCCTACCTCGACGAGCAGCTGCCGAAGGAGCCGGCGGACGTCGTGGGCAGCGTCCGGGCCGTCGTCGAGCAGTCGCTCGGCACGTCGTCGCCCGAGATCGGGGCCGTCGCCGGCCTGCTCAACGTCCATCCGCGGACCCTCCAGCGGCGGCTGCGCGCCGCGGGCACGACGTTCGCCGAGGTCATCGACGAGGAGCGCCGAACCGCCGCCCACCGCTATCTCACCGGCACCGACCTCCCCCTCGGCCAGGTCGCCCTGCTCCTCGGCCTCTCCGAGCAGTCGGCCCTCAACCGCTGCTGCCGGCGCTGGTGGGGCGCCACACCGCGCGCCATACGCCTGGGCCGGCAGGGACAACCGACAGACCAGTGAGCGGCCCTCGGCCCCGTCCGGCCGACGCGGGCCTTGGGCCGACTGCCCCACTGCGCCAGCCACCCCTACCCCGTCCCACTTATGGTGCTTTACGAGGATGATCCGGCCGTGAGGACGTAGGGAGTGCGCATGCGGCGTCTCACGTGGGCGCGAGCCGTACTGGCAGTCGTCCTGGGGAGCGTCCTCGTCGCCGGAATGCAGGCACCCGCCGCCCACGCCGAGAGCCGTCGCGCGGAGTGCGGCACGGACGCCTACCCGTGCGCCGGGGTGAATTGGCTGTACGAGTACAACTTCAGCCTCGGGCTGCATCCGTTCACCACCCCGCACGACGTCCGGTCCCAGCTCACGCACCACTTCTGGCTGTTCCCCGTGGCCGGCAGCGGCTGCCGGGGGACGGTGCGGCGGGGCGATCAGTGTTCGCTGGTGGGCGACAATCCCGTGTCCGTCGAGCGCGTGGGGAAGACCTACTTCCAGATCACCACACTGCCGGGACACAGCCTCGGGGACGGTCTCCACATCCGGTTCTCCTTCTCGCGGACCCTCGGCATGCATTTCCTGACCGTGCGCGCCTGGTACGACGAGGCGACGACATGCACCAACGGCTGCGGCATGGTGAGCGGGCTGTTCGCCCTGGCGGTGTGGCAGGTCCTTTCGGACACACTGAAGATCTCGGCGTTCGCCGCGTGAGATCGTGGGCCACGCCCGCCCGTTGCTCACTGGAGTCCAAGGAGAAGCGTCGTGACCGGATCGGCACCGACCTCTGATCTCACCGGCTGGCAGAAGGCACCGTTCACGGGCGCCGGGCTGACCTACGACGTGTACGAGAAAGGCAGTGGTCCCGGTGTCGTGCTGATCCCGGAGATCCCCGGCATCACGCCCGCCGTGCTCGGCCTCGCCGACCATCTGGTGGCGCAGGGGTTCACGGTCGCGATCCCGTCCCCGTTCGGCGAGCCGGGCCGCGAGGAGTCCGTCGGCTACGCGCTCAAGATCATGGCCCGGCTCTGCGTCGCCTCCGAGTTCCGCGCCTTCGCCACGAACGCGCGCCGGCCCATCGCGGACTATCTGCGTGCGCTGGCCCGCGAACTCGCGGCGCGCACACCGGGTCCCGGGGTCGGCGTCATCGGCATGTGCTTCACCGGAGGCTTCGCGCTCGCGGCCGCGGTGGACGACGTCGTGCTCGCGCCCGTGCTCAGCCAGCCGTCGGTCCCGTTCCCGGTCAGCGGGGCGCGGCGCGTCGACCCGGGCCTGTCCCGCGCCGAGTTCGACACGGTCGTCAGCCGCTCCAAGGAGTCCGGCCTGTGCGTGCTCGGGCTGCGCTTCAGCGAGGACAGAGCGGTGCCCGAGCAGCGGTTCCGCACCCTGCGCGAGCACCTCGGCGACGCGTTCGAGGTCATCGAACTGGACTCGTCCCCGGGCAACGCGGGCGGCTTCGCCAAGACCGCGCACGCGGTGCTCACCGCGGAGGTGCGCGAGGAGCCGGGCAACCCGGCGCTAGCCGCCCGCGAACGCGTCGTGTCCTTCCTGCGCGAACGGCTGGTCCCCGAGGGTTCTTAGATCCCGGGGCCTGGCGCGGGGCGCAACCTTCCTGCAACGTAGCGGGGAGTTGACTGTGGCCCCGCGACACCGTCCTACGGAAGGAGCCCGCCGTGAGTGACGAGGCCCCGCGTGTGGAGCTGACCCCTGCGGCCGCCGATCTGCTGCGGCGGCTGCGTACGGCCCATGGGCCCCTGATGTTCCATCAGTCCGGCGGGTGCTGCGACGGCAGCGCTCCCATGTGCTACCCGGAGGGCGAGTTCCGTACGGGCGGCAGCGATGTGCGGCTCGCGTCCCTGACCGTGGAAGGCGTCGCGGAGCCGGTCGCGTTCTGGATGTCGAAGAGCCAGTTCGAGGTGTGGAGCCACACGCGGCTGATCGTCGACGTGGTCGAGGGCCGCGGCAGCGGCTTCTCCCTGGAAGCACCCGAAGGTGTACGTTTCCTGATCCGTTCCCGGCTGGTCGGCACCTAGCCATCGACGTGCCCCTCCACGTCTGGTGAACTCCCTTGTGACAGGGGTGAGTTACGCGGACAGCAGGGGGTCACGTGAGACATCGCGACGGACGCTACAGATCGGCCCTGGCGGCCTGTGCCGCATTCGGCGCGCTGGCCGGCACCGTCCTCGCCGGGGCGGCGCCGGCCAGTGGCGCGGAGGGCGGCGGCACGGCGATCGCCCCGGGCGTCACGTACGAGGAGTTCGACATCCCCGCGGCCAAGGGCCTCACGCACGCCCATGTGCTGAGCGTCGACCTGCGCGACGCGCGGGTGCGGGTCGACCTGCTGCACCCGGACGCGGTCGGCGCCCGGGCCACCGTCTCCTCGCTGGCCGACGCGAGCGGCGCGGTCGGCGGCGTCAACGGCGACTTCTTCAACATCACCGAGTCCCAGCACCCCGGCGTAGAGGCCACCGGCGCCTCCGTCGGTCCGGCCGTCGCGAGCGGCCGGACGCTCAAGTCCGCCGTGCCGAACGGCCAGCGCTTCGGCCCCGCGCTCCCGCCCGGCACCACCACCGAGGACGTGCTCGGTGTGGGCGTCGACCATCGCGTCCGGCTCGACCGCATGGCCCTTGACGGCTCGGTCAGCGCTGACGGCCGACGGCTGCCGCTCGGCGGCCTCAACCAGTACGCCCTGCCGGTCGGTTCGGTCGGCGCGTTCACCTCCGACTGGGGCGCCGTGTCGCGGGTGCGCGCCACCTGCGGCACCGACACGAACCGGGCCGCGCCGTGCAGCACCGACACATACGAGGTGACCGTGCGCCACGGCCGCGTCATGTCATCGGCCGACACTCCCGGCAGCGGGCCCATAGCGTCCGGCACCACCGTCCTCGTCGGGCGCGAGGCGGGCGCGCAGGAGCTGCGGAAGCTGTCCGAGGGTGACCGCGTCCGGATCACGCACCGCCTGGTGGCGGCGACGTCGCACATTCCCTACCAGTTCGCGATCGGCGGCTACCCCGTACTGCGGGACGGCGCACCGCTGCCCGGCCTCGACGCCAAGACGGCCGCGGTCCGCACCGCCGCGGGCACCACGGCCGACGGCCGCCGCCTGTACCTCCTGGCTCTCGACGGCGCCCCGCAGTACCGCACCGGTCTGACCATCGCGGAAGTCGCCGACGCCATGAGCAAATTGGGCGCGGACGATGCCTCCAGCCTGGACGGCGGCGGCTCGTCGACCCTGGTCACGAGGGACCCGGGCGCCGCGACGACCACCGTGAGAAACCACCCGACGGACACCCCTGAGCGGGCCGTAGCGAATGGGATCGGGGTCTTCTCGCGGCGCTGACCGCCGCGCCCTACCCGGCCAGGATCTCGCCCCGGAGCGCCGCCCACCGAAGGGAGTCACGGATGCCGTCGGCGACCGAGTGCCGGGGCTGCCACCCGAGCAGCTCCTTCGCCCGGTCGCTGCGCGTATAGGCCCCCACGACGTCACCGGGCCTGCGCGCGGTGTCGACGGACGCGATCGGTGCGTCCGTCACGCTGTTGAAGGCGTCGAGGAGTTCACGCACGGTGGTGCCCGTGCCGGTGCCGAGGTTGACGGCCGTGGACGTGGTCGCCCCGGCGAGGAGGGTGTCGAAGGTCCCCAGGGCGGCCACATGGGCGGCGGCCAGGTCCCAGACATGCACGTAGTCCCGGATCCCGGAGCCGTCGCGGGTGGGATAGTCGGTGCCGGTGACCCGGAACGGCACGCCGTCCTCCTGGGCCAGGATCATCTGGCCCAGGGCATGGCTGGGGCGCGGCAGTTGCAGGCCCGTGCGCATCTTGGGGTCGGCGCCGATCGGGTTGAAGTAGCGCAGGGACAGTACGCGGATGGGCCGGGTGGCGGCGATGTCGGCGAACATCGCCTCGCACACGGCCTTGGTGCGGGCGTAGGGGCTCAGCGGCTCGACGGCGGACTCCTCGTCCACGGTCAGGTCGTCGTTCGCGCGGTAGATCGAGGCGGAGGAGCTGAAGATCATTCGGGGGCAGCCGTTGCGCAGGAGATGGCCGACGAAGTCGAGGCTCTTCGCCACGTTCGCCTCGTAGTAGCCCACCGGATCCGCGACCGAGTCCGGCACCACGATCAGGGCCGCGCACTGGATGACCGTATCGATGTCGGGATGCTCGGCGAAGACCCGGTCCACGAGCGTGCCGTCCGCGATGTCACCCTCGTAGAACACGCGCCCTTCGGTGAACTCCCGCCTCCCTGTCACCAGGCTGTCGAGGATGACCGGGGTGATCCCGGCGTCCAGACAGGCCGAGGCGATCGTGCTTCCGATGAATCCGGCGCCTCCGGCGATCAATACCTTCACAGCGAGCTCCTCCGTCGACCGATGCGTTCGGTTCTGTTGGATTCTGTTGAGAGGAGCCTACCCGGAGCGCGCCGCGCGTCTCATTTGCCGTCCCGCACCGCCACAAGCCCGTTGAAGACCCCCACGTACGCGGTGCCGTCCGGGCCGAGTGTGACCGGGGCCCAGTTGTTGTCGTAGGCGATTCCCGTGCCCGCCAGTTGCTTCCAGCGGGGCTCGCCTGTGCGGAAGTCGACTGCCGTGAGGTACCAGGCGTCTATGCCCAGGGAGTTGGGGTCCTTCGTGTAGAAGTACAGGAGGCCGTTCGCGGTGGAGAGTTTGGGGACCGTGGAGGGGGAACGGACCTTGCTCTCCCACACCGTGTCGCAGCCCGAGCCGTCCTTCCGTACGTCGACCCGGGTCACGCCACCGACCACGGAGCGGCCGAAGGTGAGCGAGGTGATGTTCTCGTAGCCGTAGTTGTTCTCGACGACGAGGCTGTTGCCGTAGCTGATCAGGGAGTTGTCGGTCGTGGAGGCGCCGGAGCCGAAGACGGGGACCTTGCAGACGAGACGCCGGCCGTCGGGGACGTCGCGGCCGCGACGGTAGACCAGGATGTTCATGCGGTCGTCCGCGTTGTCGGTGATCGCGACGTAGTCCTCGCCCACGCCGAACAGGTCGGGCGTGGTGCCCGAACCCTGGTTCACCGAGCCTGGCTTGGTGCCCGTGCCGCGGTCGTACGTCTGGCGCCACACGGCCTTGGGAGTGCCGTCCGGCGCCGCTTCGAAGCTGTAGAGCGCGTGGTCGGAGACGATCGAGACGCCGTCCTTTGCCACCGAGAAGGAGTTCTGGATCTCCTCCCCCGGCAGCTGCACGGACTTGATGGTGCCGTCGGCCGGATCGACCGTACCGACGCGCCCCTGCCGCGTCACCCACCAGATGCGGCCCTGCCAGTCGGGCATCACCGAGGTCACCGGGTCGCACGTGCCGCTCGGGTAGAGGTTCGTCCAGCTCACGCAGTCGTGCGGCACCCGTCCCGTCAGATCCCAGTCGTCGCTCACGCGGAAGCTCCAACTGCCGTCCGCCGCCTGCTCGTGCACGAGTCTGACGATGTGCTGCCGCGAGTCGGCGAGCACGAGCCGGTCCTCGTTGTCGAGGTACGAGTAGGCGCCGCCCGAGGTGTCCTTGAAGATCTTCGAGAAGTCGAGCCGGGTGATGGCCTCGACGGTGGACGGGCGCTGCGGGAGCTTGTACTCGGCGAGGGTCTCGAGGGTGTGCGGGTCGAGCAGTTTCACGAGGAAGCCGGTGAAGGTGCCGCAGACGGTGACGATGCGGCCGTCCTTGTCGAAGGTCACCGTCGCGCATTCACCGCCGAGCGCGGCCATCTTCTCGCTGCTCGCCGTGGGCGCGTTCCCCAGCGGTCCGCTCCAAGGGTACGTGCCGCTGCCGGCCGCGTCCGCGTGCATGCCACTGCGGCCGTTCGCCGCGAGATACGGGTGCTGCGGCGGCCCCTGCCCGGGCACGGGACGCGCCTCGGCGGGTGCGCCCGCGTACTGCTCGACGAGCCGGTGACCGGGCGCCTTGGGGATGTCGTCGGCCTGGGCGGGGTACGCGACGCCGGCCGCAGCGATCGTCATGATCAGGGCGAGGGCACGGCTCAGGGCTCTGCTCGTCATGGCGCGAAGCTAGGGCCACACCCTTGAAGTGTCCATGCACACAGGGGTGTTGTTCATGAACCCGAAACGATCACTCACCGCGTGGATGGCAGTGGAACGATCACGGATGCAGGCCGCTCACGATCCCCGCCGTCGCCGTCAGGCCGTTTTGCAGCGTGGGCGCCATACTTGTGCCGGCCAGCAGGAATCCCAGCAGCACGCAGACCATCGCGTGCGAGATCTTCATCGCGCCGTTGCGCAGGAAGACCACCGCCAGGATCAGAAGCAGCAGCACGACCGAAATCGACAGGGACATCGCCGAACCTCCTCCGCCACGCCAACACCGCGGCTTTCGGCCGCAAGTGTGGCGTAGCGGAGGCTGCGCCCGGGCGAGTGACGTGTCCCCCGAACGGGTGATGTGGCGGTGGCCGCCTACTTCTCGTGGGCGTCGAGGAACACTTCCAGGCCCGCGAGGTCGTCCGTGTTGAGGTGGTCCACGCCCGCGGCGAGCAGCTCGCCCCACACGGCGTCGCGCTCCGGACCCGCCACGTCGGGCGTGGCCCAGAAGCGGACACGGCGGCCCTCCCGGTGGGCGGCCGACACGATGGAGCGCAGCTTCTCGCGCTCGGCGGCCGGGAACGGTCCCGCGCCCTGCCAGGTGAAGTTGTTCGTCCAGTTGTCACTGATGAGCGGGGTGAAGGAGGCGGGCGCGGCGGCGCCGAGGTCGGTGAGGCGGCCGTCGTAGAACGCGCTGCGCACCCGCTGCCGCTCCATGGGCTCGCGGGCGGCGCGGTCCCCGGAGATCACGGCGGTCACCGCGCCGCTGCGGACCCGGCCGTGAGCGTAGGTGGTGAACAGGTTGCGGTGGTCGCGCAGTTGGCGGTCGAGTTCGAGGTAGGTGGCCGCGCCCTCGGTCTTGATGTCGACGAGGAGCTGGAGCGGCGTGCGGTAACCCCGGTACACGGAGCCGTGGTTGGCCTTGACGCGGGCCGCGAGCGGTTCCAGGTAGAGCGCCGCGAGGGTGCGCTTCGGGTCGAGGTCGACCGGGTCGTGGGCGACGAGGAGCTGACCTTCGACGAGGTAGATGTCCGCCTCGACGCTGGCGAAGCGGTGGTCGAGGGCGTCGAGGAGAGGCCGGGGATGCTCGTAGTCGTTGTGCGCGTGGGCGCGCAGCAGAGGGCGGGGGCCGCGTCCCCGCTCGGTCGCCTGCGCGTACCCGGGCACGGCGGCGGTCGCAGTGACCGCCGCGGCGAGGGTGGTGAGGGCTCTGCGACGGGTGAGGTGGGCCATGTTTTCCTCCCGGGGAGTGCCGTACGGGGCCTCAGCGAGTATGAGGTCCCATAGGTGTCAATGGGCAGGTCCGGGGCGGGAGTTGGCCGGACCTGCATGCCGCGTTCACCTGCCTGCTCAGGGTGAACGGCGGGCTGCCGGGCGGGGGCCGGCCCGGCACTCCCTCACCTGCCGTCTCCGGCGGAGCCCAGCGCGTCCCACTCCACCGTCCGGCCGCACCAGCGCTTCAGCAGGCGCCGGTCGTGGCCCACGGCCAGCAGTCCCGCGCCGGTCTCGGCGCGATAGCCCTCCACGGCGCCCACCAGGGACGCGGTCGTGGACGCGTCGAGCATCGCGGTCATCTCGTCGCAGATCAGCCAGCGGGGGCGCAGGGCCAGGGCGCGGGCGAGGCAGGCGCGTTGCAGCTGACCGTCGCTGACCTCGTGGGGGCGCCGTGACAGGAGGTCGGTGCCCAGGCCGACGGTCGCGGCCAGCTCGCCGACACGATCGTCCGGTTTCAGGCCGGAGGCCCGCAGCGGTTCGGCAATGAGGTCGGCGAGGCGCAGCCGTGGGTCGGCCGACATGCGCGGCTGCTGGAAGACCAGGCCGAACGCGGTGCGCTGCTCACGGGGCGCGCGGTGGCGCCAGCCGCGGGCCGGCTCACCGTCGATGACGACGCGGCCGGAGTCGGGGTGGTGGAGCAGAGCGGCGACGCGGGCAAGAGTGGACTTGCCGCAGCCGCTGGGCCCGAGGAGCCCGACGGCCTCTCCGGTGGCGATGGTCAGGCCGGCGTTCCGCACGACGGGGTTGCCGCGCTCGTACCCGGCGGTGACGGAGATCAGTTCAAGCACGCGGCGCCTCCAGCGGGACGGTCGAGGGATGGTGGCAGGCCACGCCGTCCGCGAGTGCGGGGCGGGTCCCGCAGATGTCGGTGGCGCGATGGCAGCGCGCGGCGAACGCGCAGGCCGCCGGGAGCGCGCCCAGTTCGGGCGGCATTCCTGGGATGGGCGTGAACTCCCTCTCCGGCAGGGCGTCGAGGAGGCCGCGGGCATACGGGTGCCGGGGCCCGGGGCTGCCGAAGAAGTCGGCGGCGTCGGCGAGTTCGACGATGCGGCTCGCGTACATCACGGCCACCCGGTCGGCGATCCGCTCGGCCGCCGCGAGGTCGTGCGTGATGAGCAGGAGCGCGCGCTCCGCCCCGATGTGGCGGCGCAGTTCGTCGACGGTGCGCTCCACGAGGTCGCGGTCGAGTCCGGTCGTGGGTTCGTCGGCGAGGAGCAGGGGCGCGTCGCCGACCAGGGCCAGCGCGGTCGCGGCCCGCTGGGCGAGCCCGCCGGACAGTTCGTGCGGGTGCCGGTCGAGATGCCCGGCGGGGAACGCGGCGCGCTCCGCAGCCTCCTCGGCGGCGGCCCGCAGCCTGGGCCCACGTCGTACACCGGTCAACTCGCCTACTGTTTCCTCCAGTTGGGAGCGGACGGTGCGTACGGGTGTGAGGTGTGCGGCGGGGCTCTGCGGTACGAGGCCGACGCGGCGGCCGCGGACGGTGCGGGCCAGGGTGCGCTCGTCGGCGGCGAGCAGGTCGAGGTCACCGATGTACGCGGACCCGGCGGTCTCCGCGTTGCCCGGCAGGAGCCCGAGGAGGGCCGACGCGAGCACCGACTTGCCGCAGCCGCTCTCGCCGACGAGGGCCAGGCACTCGCCGGCCGCGAGGTCGAAGCGTGCGCCGCTGACGGCCTGGACGTACGCGCCGTCGCGCATGCGGAAGCGTACGGACAAGTCCCTTACGGACAGCACGGGTTGGGGCCCGGTCACAACATGAGCTCCGATCGGCGTCGGGGGTTGAGGCGTTCTCGCCAGGCGCCCGCGAGGCCCGCGATCGCCAGGGTGGGCACGATGATGAACAGGCCGGGGAAGAGCGTCGGCCACCAGCCCCCGGCGAGCAGCGAACCCCGCGCGGACTGGACGAGGGTGCCCAGGCTCGCCTGGTGCGCGGGCAGGCCGAGGCCGAGGAAGGAGAGGGCGGACTCGTGCCAGATGGCGTGCGGCACCATCAGGACGGCGGCGAGCGCGGCCTGCGGCAGAACGCCCGGCAGCAGGTGGCGCACGGCGATCCGCCACCGCGACGAGCCCCCGGACACGGCCGCGTCGATGTACGGCCGTGAGCGCAGGGAGAGCACTTCGGCGCGCACGATACGGGCCGTGGACAGCCAGTGCGTGAGCGCCACGGAGACGACGACCGGCCAGATGCCCGGCCGGAACATGGCGACGACGAAGATGCCGAGGAGCAGGTGCGGCACCGACGAGAAGACGTCCACGAGCCGCATGACGACCCGGTCCGTCCAGCCGCCGACGGCGCCCGCGAGCGCCCCCACGGCCGTGCCGATGACGGTCGCCACGACGGCGGCGACGACCCCGACGAGGAGGGAGACGCGCAGCCCGTAAACGCAGCGCAGCATCAGGTCGCGGCCCACGTCGTCGGTGCCGAACGGGTGGACCCACGAGGGCGGTTGAAGTTTGGCGGCGAGGTCGACGGCCTGTTCGTCGAGGTGCGCGAGGGGCGGCACGACGAGGACGGCGAGGACGACCGCCGCGACCAGGACGGCGGACGTGCGCACCCGCCATGCGCGCGTGGAGCGGCGCGCGCCGCCGTAGGCGCGCCAGGTGAGCTCAGCCATCGAATCCCACTCTCGGGTCGGCGAGGCCGTACAGGAGGTCGGAGGCCAGGTTGCCGAGGAGCACGGCGAGCGTGGCGAGGACGGTCAGCGCGGCGAGCAGCGGGAAGTCCACGGACGTCGCGGCCTGCACGGTCGCCGCGGCGATCCCCGGCCAGCTGAACACGGTCTCCACCAGGAGCGCGCCGGTGATCAGTTCGGGTACGCGCGAGCCGATGAGGGTCAGAACGGGCAGCATTCCGGAGCGCAGGGCGTGGCCGATCAGGACGGTGCGCGGGGCGAGTCCGCGTGCGCGCGCCCCACGGACGCGGTCCTCCTCGAGGGCGTCGCCGACGCCCTGGCGTACGTACAGGACGAACCAGGGAAGTTGCGAGACGGCGAGGACGGCGGCGGGGAGCACCAGGTGCGAGGCGACCTGCCCGGCCGTG
This sequence comes from Streptomyces sp. NPDC055140, assembly GCF_053607285.1. Classification (NCBI taxonomy): domain Bacteria; kingdom Bacillati; phylum Actinomycetota; class Actinomycetes; order Kitasatosporales; family Streptomycetaceae; genus Streptomyces; species Streptomyces sp. NPDC055140. The sequence continues at coordinate 48,029 of NZ_JBSGTG010000028.1, forward strand.
ATCGTGGTGCTGGCGGTGTCGGTGAGTCCGCCGGCCGGGAGTACGCCGAATTTGAGGGCGAACAGCCATATGGCGAGCAGGCCGAGCCAGAACGGGGGCGCGGCTTCGAGGGTGTAGGCGACCGCGCTCACGGTCCGGTCGAGCCATCCGCCCTGGCGGCGCGCGGCGAGGACGCCGAGTGCCGTGCCGAGCAGGACGGCGGCGAGGAAGGCGGTGGCGGCGAGCAGGACGGACCAGCCGATGCGTTCGCCGACGACGTCGGCGACGGGCTGTCGCAGTACGGCGGAGTCGCCCAGGTCGCCCCGGAGGGCGGAGGTCAGCCAGTCCCACCAGCGGGTGACGAGGGGCCGGTCGACTCCGAGGTTGGCGCGGAGCTGGTCGAGGTTGTCCTGCGAGGCGGTGAGGCCCGCCGTGCCCGCGTAGGCCTTGACGGGGTCGAAGGGGGACGCGGCGGCGATCGCGAAGACGCCGAAGGTCACGGCGGCAAGGACCGGGACGGCGAACAGGATCCGCCGTCCCGTCAGGCGCGCCATCGGCCCCCAGGGCAGCCGCCCCTTCACGAGGCCGGCTGCCACTTCTCGACGTTCCACCAGGGGCCCGAGGCGAGCCCGTGGTCGTGCGGCTCGACCTGGGTGGTGAGGTCGCCGAACCGGTCGCCGACGACGTAGAGGTGGTCGATATGGGTGAGGAAGGTGTAGCCGGGGTTCTTCACGAGTTCGCGCTGCACGGTGTCGTAGGCGCCCTTGCGCCTGTCGCGGTCGTCGGTCCTGCGGGCCGCGTCGAGGGCCTTGTCGACACGCGCGTTGTCGTACCAGGCCATGTTGTTGAAGCCGTCGCCCGCGAGGGAGGACTTGAGGAGCGTGTACTGGTCGAAGTCGGGGTCCGCCGGGGAGCCGCCGCCCGCGAGGACCGCGTCCTTGGGCATGCGCGGCTCGATGACCTCCCAGGTACCGGACTCGACCTTGATCCGGATGCCGAGCTTCTTGGCGTCGGAGGCGTAGGCGAGGGCGTGGTCCTGGCGGAGCTTGTCGCCGGTCAGATACCAGAGCGGGAAGGAGGCGCGGACGCCGTTCCTGGCCCGGATCCCGTCCTTGCCGGTCTTCCAGCCCGCGTCGTCGAGGATCTTTCCGGCCTTCGCGAGGTCGTGGGTGCGCTCGGTGCCCTCGGTGAACCATGGGCTGTCGGTCGGGACCGGCCCGTACGCCTCCTTGCCGGCGCCGTAGAGGATCGAGTCGACCATGGCCTTGCGGTCGACGCCGATGTCGAGCGCGCGCCTGACGGCGGCGTCCCCGGCGACCTTGTTGCCGGTGGGCAGGGTCACGACGCGGTAGTCGAAGGTGCGGGCGGCGTACGTCTTCTTGTCGCCGTCGCTCTTGAACGTCGCAGCGAGGGCGGGTGGCAGGATGGCGCCGTCGAGGTCGCCGGAGCGCAGCCGGGTGGCGCGCACGTCGTCGTCCTTGATGATGGCCATGGTGAAGTTCCTGACCTTCGGCTCTCCGCCCCAGTAGCGGGGGTTGGCCTTGAAGGTGAGCTTCTCGCCCTTGGACCACTTCACGAGCGTGTACGGCCCGGTGCCGACCGGCTTCGTGGTGAAGTCGCCGGTGTTGACGTCCTGCTTGCCCGCTATGTGCTCGGGCGCGACGGGTAGGACGGTGCGCTCGGCGAACGGGGCGTAGGGGTACTTGAGGCGGAAGACGACGGTGTCGTCCCCCTTGGCCTCGACCGTGTCGACGGCGTCGAGCTCCGTCTTGGAGGCGTTGTTGGTCTTCTTGTCGAGGATCGTCTCGTAGGTGAAGACGACGTCCTTCGCCGAGAAGGGCTTCCCGTCGCTGAACCGCACGCCGTCGCGCAGCTCGTACGTGTACGTGCGGCCGTCGGCGCTCACCTTCGGCAGCGCGGCGGCGAGCGCGGGCTTCAGCTCCATGTCCGCGTCGTGGGTGAGCAGCCCGTCGAAGATCTTGGAGTTGCCGTCCTTGCCGTAGCCCAGGAGCGGGCTGAGCGTGTCCGGTTCATAGGCGATGCCCACGACCGCGCTCGACCCTGCCCGCCCCTTGCCGCCCCCGCCCGAGCCGCCGGGCGCCGAACAGGCCGCGGCGGTCACCGACAATGCGGCGACCGCCGCCACCGCTGTCGCACCTCGTGCCGGCCTGACCATCATGCCCACCCCTATTGAAGATCAACTCTTATTGCGAACAAGTCGCAATAGTGCCATCTCGTCAAGGGAAGGTAAAACCCGGCGTCGGACCCGGTGTCAGGGCGCCCGGAGGTCGACCAGCTCGGCCAGCTCCTCCCGGTGCCTGCCCGCGGAACCCAGGGCGATCGAGTCGGCCTTGGCCCGCTTGAGGTAGAGGTGGACGGGGTGCTCCCAGGTCATGCCGATGCCACCGTGCAGCTGGAGCGCCTCCTCCGCCGCACGGACGGCCGCGGGTCCCGCGTACGCCTGGGCGACGGCCACCGCGACATCGGCGTCGTCGCTCCCGGCGGCGAGGGTGTCCGCCGCGCTGCGGGCCGCGGCGCGGACGCCGACGACCTCCAGCCACACCTGGGCGAGCCGGTGCTTGAGCGCCTGGAACGAGCCGACGGGCCGGTTGAACTGGTGACGTTCGCGCGTGTAGCGGACCGTTTCGGTCAAGCACCACTCGGCGAGGCCGAGTTGCTCGGACGCGAGAAGTCCCGCTCCGGCCCGCAGCGCGCGGCGGACGGCCGGAACGGCGTTGCCGGTCAGCACCCGCGCGCGTGCACCGGCGAAGGTCACCGTGGCGACGGGCCGGGTGGGGTCGAGGGACGTCCGCGCCTCGACGGTGACGCCGTCGTCGGTCACGTCGACCGCGTACAGACCACTGCTCGTCGGTACGAGGAGCACATCGGCCGCCGCAGCGTCGGCGACTCCGGTGACCTGCCCCTCCAGCCGGCCGCCCTCCTCGCGTACGCCGCTGAAGGCCTGACCGGGCGCGGCCGACAGGGGCACGGCGAGCACGCCCACCGTGCGGCCCGACGCGAGCGCGCCGAGCAGCGCGGAGGCCTCGTCGCCCGCGCAGTCGAGGAGCGCCTCGGTCGCGACGACCGCGCTGGTGAGATAGGGGACGGGGGCGACGGAACGCCCCAACTCCTCCAGGACCACGGCCACTTCACGGTGCGTCGCGCCCTGGCCGCCGAGCTCCTCGGGGACCAGCAGACCCGCGAGCCCCATGCCCTCGGCCAGGGACTTCCACAGCGCGCGGTCGTGCGGCTCGTCCGTCTCGACGCGGGCGAGCACCGAGGCGGCGTCACAGTGGGCGGCGAGAAGGCCGCGCACGGCGGACCGCAGCGCCTCTTCCTCCTCCGTGTACAGCAGATCGCTCATCGCGCGAGGTCCTTCCAGGCGACGTCCTTGTCGGTGCGCGGCTCGGACGGCAGCCCGAGGACGCGTTCGGCGACGATGTTGAGCAGTACCTCGCTCGTCCCGCCCTCGATGCTGTTGCCCTTGGCGCGCAGATAGCGGTATCCGGCGTCACGGGCCAGGAAGTCCACGACGGCCGGCCGACGCATGGTCCAGTCGTCGTACAACAGGCCATCGTCGCCGAGGAGTTCGATCTCCAGGCCGCTGATCTCCTGGTTGAGGCGGGCGAAGCCGAGCTTCATGCCGGAGCCCTCGGGGCCCGGCTGGCCCGCGGCGAGCTGCTGGCGCAGGCGCTCGCCGGTGAGGCGGGCGACCTCGGCCTCGACCCACAGCTTCAGGAGCCGCTGGTGCAGGTCGTGGGTGCGCAGCTCGGGGCGCTCGCGCCACGTCTTCGCGACCGCGGAGATCATGCCGCCCTCGCGCGGGATGCGGGAGCCACCGATCGACACACGCTCGTTCATCAGCGTGGTCTGCGCGACCTTCCAGCCGTCGCCGACCTCGCCGAGGCGGTGCGCGTCGGGGATGCGGACGTCGGTGAGGAACACCTCGTTGAACTCGGCCTCGCCGGTGATCTGGCGCAGCGGCCGTACCTCGACGCCGGGGTCGGTCATGTCGCAGATGAAATACGTGATGCCGCGGTGCTTGGGCACGTCCGGATCGGTGCGGGCGATGAGGATGGCCCAGCGGGCGGTGTGGGCGCCGGACGTCCACACCTTCTGGCCGTTGATCACCCAGTCGCCGGTGGCCTCGTCGCGTACGGCGCGGGTGCCGAGCGCCGCGAGGTCGGAGCCCGCGCCGGGCTCGCTGAAGAGCTGGCACCACACCTCCTCGCCGATCCACAGCGGGCGCAGGAAGCGCTGCTTCTGCTCGTCGGTGCCGAAGCCGAGCACCGTCGGGGCGGCCATGCCGAGGCCGATGCCGATGCGGCGCGGATCGTTGTCCGGGGCGTCCGCCGCGGCGAGTTCGGCGTCCACGACGGCCTGGAGCGAGCGCGGCAGACCGAGCCCACCGAGGCCCTGCGGGTAGTGCACCCAAGAAAGACCGGCGTCGAAGCGGGCCTTCAGGAAGTCGGCACGGTCCGTGGTCGCGGGCGGATACGCGGCCAGCAACTCCTGGGTGCGGCGGCGCAGTTCGGTGGCGTCGGTCATGCGCCCGCCCCCTCGTGGCCGGGCACCACGGCGACACGGCCGGTGGTGACACCGTCGGCTACGCGCTGGACCGCCGCCGCCGCGCCGGCCAGCGGCACGCGCTCACTAATCAGCGGCTTGATCGCGCCGCGCGCCGCGAGCTCGGTGAGCTGCTCGTGGCAGTGGGCGACCAGCTTCGGGTCCTTGGTGTTGTACAGGCCCCAGTGCAGGCCGAGGATCGCGTAGTTCTTCACCAGAGCGTGGTTGAGGCCAGGGCTGGGGATCGTGCCGCTCGCGAACCCGACGACGACGATCCGGCCCTCGAAGGCGACGACCTTCGTGGACTGCGTGTACGCGTCGCCGCCGACCGGGTCGTAGATGACGTCGGCGCCCCGGCCGCCGGTGGCCTCCTTCACGGCGGCGATGACGTCCTGCGCGCGGCGGTCGATGACGACGTCGCAGCCGAGGTCGCGGGCCACCTTCGCCTTCTCCTCGCCCCCGACGACGCCGATGACGGTGGCGCCGGCGGCCTTGCCGAGCTGGACGGCGGCGCTGCCGACGCCGCCGGCCGCCGCGTGCACGAGGAGCGTCTCGCCCGCCTGGAGGTGCGCCCTGCGGTGCAGGCCGAACCAGCCCGTCTGGTAGCCGATGTGCAGGGCCGCGGCCTCGGCGTCGTCGAGCGCGTCGGGCGCGGGCAGCAGGGCGGCGGCGTCCGCCACGGCGTACTCGGCGAAGCCGCCGTGCGGCAACGCGGGGTTGGCCAGGACGCGCCGGCCGTCCTCGGTCTCGCCGCAGATCTCCACACCGGGCGTGAACGGCATCGGCGGCCGCACCTGGTACTGGCCCCGGCACATCAGCGCGTCCGGGAAGTTGATGTTCGCCGCGCGCACCCTGAGCAGGACCTGCCCGTCCCCGGGGACGGGCCGCTCGACGTCGGCGAGCTCCATCACCTCGCTCGGCTCGCCGTTCCGGTGCACTTGCCATGCCTGCATGCGGGGCCTCCACGGGACTTCTTCGTCTTACCGGGCTCGCTCGCATACTAAGCGGTCGCTTGGATATCTGGGAACAGGCCGGGGACCCTTTTTCGCGCACGCCGTCGCGGGCTTGTCCCAGGCGACGCCCCAGGCGATGTCGCAGGCATGGAGCTTTCGGCGCCCACGCGGTATCGATACGGCATGACGGACTCGACCGGCCCCGCCCGCGCGACGACACCGGGTCTACCCGCTCCTCCCCCGGCCGGCACGACGGCACTCCCCCCGGGAACGTACCGGGGAAGCCTGGTCCTGGTCACCGGTGGCGGGACCGGGCTCGGGAAGGCCGTCGCCGCCGAGTTCGCGCGGCTCGGCGCGGACGTCATGATCGTGAGCCGCAGGGCCGCACACCTCGAGCCCGCGCTGGAGGAACTCGCGGGGCTCAGCCGCGACGGCGGATCGGTGACCGCCGCGGTCTGCGACATCAGGGACCCCGACCGCATCGCGGAGGTCTTCGACGCGGCGGAGGCGTCCCACGGGCGGGCCCCCGACGTCCTGGTCAACAACGCGGCGGCCAACTTCCCCGTACCCGCGGAGGACATGAGCCCGAACGCCTGGCGCACCGTCGTCGACATCACCCTCAACGGCACCTTCTACATGACCCGCGAGTTCGGCCGCAGACATCTCGCGGCCGGCACGCCGGGCTCGGTGATCGCCGTCGGCGCCTCCTACGCATGGACGGGCGGCCCCGGCTTCGCCCACAGCGCGGCGGCCAAGGCGGGCGTGAAGAACCTGGTGGAGACGCTGGCCGTGGAGTGGGGCCCGTACGGGATCCAGGTCAACGGCCTTGTGCCGGGCCTCATGCCGCACGAGGACATGACGGGGGACATCCGCGCCAACCTCAGCCTGGAGGCGGGTCACGGTGAGTATGACGCCCGGCAGCCCGCCCTGCGCGTCGGCGCGCCCCGCGAACTGGGCTGGGCCGCCACCTTCCTCGCCTCCCCCTACGCCCGCTTCATCAGCGGCCACACACTCGTCGTGGACGGGGCGAACTGGCAGCGGCGCGGACTGGTGAGCCCGCCCGTGGTGACCGTGCGGGAACAGATGGGGAGGGGGCCGTTCCGGGAGGGACCGTGAAGGGCTGCCCTCAAGCCAGCTCTACATCCCGTCCAAGCCCTACTCCCCGTCCACGCCCTACTTCCCGTCGAACCGCGGCTCGCGCCGCTCCGCCTTCGCCGTGTACCCCTCCCTGATGTCCTCCGAGGTGAGCGTGAGCGCCGCGCTCATCGCCACTCGGTCGAGCGCTGCCCCCATACCAGCGTCCGCGAAGGTGTCGATGTCCCGCTTGACGGTCTGCACGGCGAGCGGCGCGTTGGCCGCGATCTCCGCGGCGACCGAGTGAGCGGCCCCCTCCAACTCGCCTGTCCCGGTGACCTGTTGGACGAGTTGCAGCCGGTGCGCCGTCCCCGCGTCGATGCGGCGACCCGTCAGCGCGAGGAACTTGGCCCAGCCCGCGCCCGCCTCGCGCGCGATCCGCAGATCGCCGCCCGCGTCGACGGCGACCCCGAGCCGCGTCTCCGGCAGCGCGAACACCGCGTCGTCGGCCGCGATCCGCACATCGGCCATCAGCGCCAGCTCGAACCCGACGCCGAGGCAGTAGCCCTGTACGGCCGCGACGACGGGCTGCGGCAGGCCGGCGAACGCGCGGAACCGCTCATGGACCCAGCGGATGCCCTCGTAGTAGTTGCGCGTCCGCTCGGACCCCGAGCGCCCCGTGATCCCGCCGCCGGGCGCCTTGATGTCGATGCCCGCACAGAAGGCGCGCCCCTCGGCCCGCAGCAGCACCACCCGGATCGTGTCGTCGAAGCGGATCCGGTCGGCGAGCAGGCCGAGTTGACGGCTCGACTCCCAGCTCCAGGCGTTCAGCTTCTCCGGCCGGCACAGGGTGAGGACGCCGATGCCGCCCTCCTCGACGTGCAGCCGGAGCCGCCGTGCGCCGTCGCCGTCGCCTTCGCCGTCACCGGGGAGTTCGTTGCTCGTCGTGTCGATCATCTCGCCACCGCCCCCACTTTCCTGACGTGCCATCAGAAGGAGCAGGGTAGGCGACGGGCTCTACCGACTGAAGAGTTCGAACGGAACGGCCGGTGTGCCGCCGAAGCGCTCCGCGGTGGCCTCGACGTTGCCGGTGAGGAACGAGCGGCAGTAGGCCTCGGGGTCCTCGTCCGTCAACACCTCGATGTACGTGCGGTGTTCGAGCAGGGAGTGCACGGCCCGTTCGATACCGGGTGTCGCGTCGACCGCGTGCGTGGGCGACGACGAGCCCGCGACGGCGACCCAGCGCACGCCGTTCCACGGCTCAAGGCCCTGCTCGGTCAGTTCGGGGAAGATCCAGCGGTTGCCGGCGTCCGCCGCCGCGTCGAGGGTGGCGCGGCCGACGGCGACATGGTCGGGGGTGTTCCAGGCGACGCCGCCCCAGGTGTCGCGGTGGTTGAGCGTGATGAGGAGTTCGGGCCGGTGCCTGCGGATCGCGGCGGCGATGTCGCGGCGCAGCGCGGTCCCGTACTCGACGACGCCGTCCTTGTGGTCGAGGAACTCGACGGTGTCCACGCCGACGACGGCGGCGCTCGCGCGCTGCTCCTGCTCGCGCAGCGGCGCGCACTTGGCGGGTTCGAGGGTGTCGATGCCCGCCTCTCCGCGGGTGGCGAGGACGTACGCGACCTGGTGTCCGCCGTCGGTCCAGCCGGCGATCGCCGCGGAGCAGCCGTATTCGAGGTCGTCCGGGTGCGCCACGACGGCGAGGGCGCGCTGCCAGTCCTCGGGCATGGGCAGCAGCTGGTCGGGGGCGGCGGTCTGGATCTTCGGCTCGGTCATGGCCGCACCCTAGTGCGGCGCTGTCCGCGATGCGGGGGTGTTCGCCGGGCGGGGAAGGCCGTCTCGCCTCCCCCGCCCGTGCCCTCTCAGACGTCTCCGCGCAGCATCGCGAGCAGCCGGTCGAGGACACGCGGCGCTCCGGCCCGCAGTCCGTCGTGCTCGAACTCGTCGGTGACCCATGTGCGCAGGCCCTTGACGGTGCGGGCCGTGCGCAGGGCGTGGGCCGTGTCGACGTACATGTCGTCGTGGTAGACGGCGGCGACGGCCGGCACCTCGTTCACGGCCAGGCGCGCGGGGTCGTAGAGCGGGGCCCAGTCGGTACGAGCGGCGAGGAGTTCCGCGGTCTCGCGCAGGGGGCGCAGGGCCGGGTCGCAGTCGAACATCCACGGGTGCACGGACTCACCCGTGAAGAGCAGGGGCGCGTCACCGGCGAGGGTCTTCGCGGCGTCGAACTGGGGGAACTCGCCGCGTACGCGCTCGGCCGACCAGTTCGTGGGCCGGGCGCCCTGCCCGTAGATGGCCTCGTGAACGAGCGCGTAGAGCGGGTGTCCGGCGTAGGAGAGCGTGGCCTGTACGTCCTCCTGGAATGCGTCGGACAGTTCGACGCCGGCGGGCGTGCGGACGAAGGCGTCCTCGAGGAGGTAGTGCAGGCGGTCGCTGCCGCCGGTCCCGCCGAGCAGGATGCCCAGGGACTGGAACGCCTCGACGGTCAGCTGGTACCCGCCGTTCAGTACGGGCTCGTGCTCGGCCAGGTACTCGGCGATGCGGCGGGCGCGTTCGACGTCCTGCGGGTAGCGCGCGTAGTGGGCGGCGACCTTACGTTCGATGCGCGGGTACGCGGCACGGTAGACGTCGTCCGCGTGGCCGTCGAGCGTGGGCAGGCCGCCGGTGATGACAGCGGCGGTGAGGCCCTCGGGGGCCGTCGACAGGTAGTGGGTGGCGCAGAATCCGCCGAAGCTCTGGCCGAGAACGGTCCAGGGGGCGCCGCCGGTCACGTCGCCGCGGATCGCCTCGCAGTCGCGGACGATCGAGTCGGCGCGGAAGTGCGCGAGGTAGTCGGCCTGTTCGCGCGGGCCGCCGCGCAGCGGGAGCGTCTGCCGGTTGGCCGGGGTGGAGCTGCCGGTACCGCGCTGGTCGAGGAGGAGCACCCGGTGGTCCTGGAGCGCCCGGCCGAGCCAGGCCTGCTTGCCGGAGAACCGGTTGGCGCCGAATCCGGGGCCGCCCTGGAGGTAGAGGAGCCAGGGGAGGTTCGCGTGTTCCTTGCCGATGGCCACCGCCTCGCGGGCGAACAGCTCGATGCTCTCGCCTTCGGGGTGGTCGTGGTCGAGCGGCACTGAGAAGCGGCGGTCGGTGAGGACGACACCGGGCTGGCGGTATGTGGCGGTCGTCAAGGAGGCTCCTGAGCGGCGTACGGAATGCGGTGTGTGGTGTCCGCTCAGTTCAGCACATGTCAGCGCGAGCCCAGACTCGACCCCCTTACGACGAGCTCGGGCTGGAGGACGACCCTGCGGTGGCGGTGGGGCTCGCCGCTCGCGGGTTCCGTCTCCTCCAGGAGAAGTTCGGCGGCCATCGCTCCCATGGTGACGGCGGGCTGGCGCACCGAGGTCAGGGGCACGGTGGCGGCCGACGCGAACTCGATGTCGTCGTATCCAACGATAGCGATGTCCTCGGGGACCCGTACACCGGCCGCGTACATCGCCTGGAGGACGCCGAGGGCGAGCAGGTCGTTGGCGCAGAACGCGGCGGTCGGGCGATCGGCGAGGCCGAGCAGGCGGGCGCCGGCGTCGCGTCCCGCCGCGACGTCGAGCCGCTCGGTGGGCAGTTCGCGCAGCGCTCCGGCCGGGAGGCCCGCCTCGGCCAGGGCCTGGAGGGCGCCGGTGCGGCGGTCCTTGACCTGGTTGAGCGCGGGCGGTCCGCTGACGTAGGCGATGCTGCGGTGTCCGGCGTCGACGAGGTGACGCACGGCGAGCGCGCCGCCGGTGACGTCGTCCACGGACACGGAGCACTCCGAGGTGCCCTCGGCGACACGGTCGACGAGCACGAACGGGATGCCGTGCCGGCGGAAGCTCTCGATGTTGCGGCCGCTCGCCTCGGCCGGGGTGAGGAGCACGCCCCGCACGCGCTGCTCGGCGAACAGGGAGAGGTACTCGGCCTCCTCGGAGGGGTTCTGCGCGCTGTTGCACACCATGACGCCGAGCCCGGCCTCGCGCGCGGCACGCTCGGCGCCGCGCGCGACGTCCACGAAGAACGGGTTGCCCATGTCGAGCACGAGCAGCCCCATGATGCGGCTGCGGCCGGCGCGCAGCTGGCGCGCCGACTCGCTGCGTACGTAGCCGAGCCGGTCGATGGCCGACAGCACCCGGGCCCTGGTGTCGGAGGCGACGGAGTCCGGGCGGTTGATGACGTTCGAGACCGTGCCGACGGAGACTCCGGCGGCGCGGGCGACGTCCTTGATACCCACCGACTGGGCCATCGGGCGGGGACCTCCATGGGGCGATGAGCGACGGGAATGGTTCAGATTACCCGTGAATGCGCTGGTGGCTGTGGGGACGGGGGACTCAGAGGACGACGGCCTCAGAAGTGGTAGTCGTCGATGTTCTTCCGGTCGAAGACGGTGGGCTTGCCGAGGTCGATCACACCGTCCTTGCCGATGGTGAAGGTGCCCATGGCGCCGGCCTTGAAGGTCTCGCCCTCCTTGCCGGTGATCTGCCCGGAGGACAGTGCGACGGCGGTGCGGGCGGCGAGCTCGCCGAGCTTGGCCGGGTCCCACAGCTCGAAGCCCTCGACGGTGCCGTTCTTGACGTACTTGCGCATGTCGTTGGGGGTGCCGAGGCCGGTCAGGGCGACCTTGCCCTTGTACTTGGAGCCGGACAGGTACTGGGCGGCGGCCTTGATGCCGACGGTGGTCGGGGAGATGATCCCGGCGAGCTTGGGGTGTTCCTGGAGGAGGCCCTGGGTCTGCTGGAAGGACTGCTGGGCGTCGTCGTTGCCGTACGCGACCTTCACCAGCTTCATGTCCTTGTACTTGGGCTTCTTCAGCTCGTCCTTCATGAAGTCGATCCAGGTGTTCTGGTTCGTCGCGGTCTGCGCGGCGGACAGGATCGCGATCTCGCCCTTGTAGCCGGTCTGTTCGCCCAGGAGCTGGACCTGGGTGCGGCCGAGCGCCTCGGCGCTCGCCTGCGAGACGAAGGCGTTGCGGCACTCGGGCTTGGTGTCCGAGTCGTACGTGACGACCTTGATCCCGTTCTTCATGGCCTGCTTGAGGGCGGTGCACAGCGCGCCGGGGTCCTGAGCGGAGACGGCCATCGCGTCGACCTGCTGCTGGGTGAGCGTGTTGACGTAACTGACCTGCCCGCTGGTGTCGGTGGCGCTGTTGGGGCCGGTCTCCTTGTACGTCGAGCCGAGCTCGGTGACAGCCTTCTCACCGCCCTTGTCGGCGGTGGTGAAGTACGGGTTGTTGACCTGCTTGGGCAGGAAGGCGACTTTCAGGCCCTTCTTGGTCGCGGCTCCCGGGTCGGCCTTGGCGTGGGAGGACGTGCCGGCGTCGTCGTCCTTCGCCGAGTCCTTGGTGGTGCCGCCGCACGCGGTGGCGGCTAGCGCGAGGGAGGTGACGGCGGCGAGCGCCAGGCAGGCTCGGCGGAGTGCGGGTGCGGACATCGTGGGCCCCTTTCGGGCGGTACGTGAGGTCAGTGCGAGGGGGTGGTGGCCTGGCGGCCCGCTCGGGCGGTCGCCATCTGCCGGGCGACGCGGGGTCCGAGCACGGAGACGACCAGCAGGACGCCGGTGACGACGATCTGCGACTGGGCGGAGACGTTGAGCAGGCTCATCGCGTTCTGGAGGGCGCCGAGCAGGAACACTCCGGCGATCGCGCCGCCGAGTGTGCCCCTGCCACCGTCGAAGTCGATGCCGCCGAGCAGCACGGCGGCGACGACGGAGAGTTCGAGCCCGGTGGCGTTGTCGTAGCGGGCGCTGGCGTAATGCAGGGCCCAGAACACACCGGTCAGGGAGGCCATGAGGCCGGTGGCTACGAACAGCCACAGTTTGTGCCGCCGGACGCGGATCCCGGCGAAGCGTGCCGCCTCCTCGTTGGCGCCGATCGCGAAGAGCGAGCGGCCGAACGGCGTCGCGTGCAGGATGACGACCGCGATCGCGAGCAGCGCGAGGAAGGGCAGGAACGCGTACGGCAGGAAGGTGTCGCCGATGCGTCCCGCCGCGAAGTCCAGGTACTGCGAGGGGAAGTCGGTGACCGCGTCGGAGCCGAGGATGATCTGGGCGATGCCGCGGTAGGCGGCCATGGTGCCGATCGTAACGGCGAGGGAGGGCAGGCCGAGGCGGGTCACCAGGAGGCCGTTGACGAGCCCGCAGACCACTCCGAGGACGAGGCACAGCGGGATGATCGTCTCGATGGCCATGCCCGCGTTCCACAGGGAGCCCATCACGGCCCCCGACAGGCCGGCCGTCGAGGCGACGGAGAGGTCGATCTCGCCGGCGACCACCAGGAGGGTCATCGGGAGCGCGATCAGCGCGATGGGCAGTGCGTTGCCGAGCAGGAACGACAGGTTGAGCGCGTTGCCGAAGCCGTCGACGAACGAGAACGACGCCAGGAGGAGCACCACCAGGAGGGCGCCCACCACGGTGTCCCACCGGACGGCACGGGCGAGGGGGAGATCAGCCATGGCGGGCGTTCCTCTTCTTCAGTGCCTTGGCGACGCGCAGGGCGACGACCCGGTCGACGGCGATGGCGAGGACCAGCAGGACGCCGTTGATGGCGAGTACCCACACCGAGCTGACGCCCAGGGCGGGCAGCACGCTGTTGATCGAGGTCAGCAGGAGGGCGCCGAGCGCCGCGCCGTAGACGCTGCCGGAGCCGCCGGTGAAGGCGACGCCGCCGACCACGACGGCGCTGACGACGGTGAGTTCGTAGCCGTTGCCGGTGGCGGAGTCGACGTTGCCGAAGCGGGCCAGGTACAGGGCGCCCGCGAGCCCGGCGAGTGCTCCGCACGCGGTGTACGCGGCGAGGATCCGCCGGCGCACGGGGATACCGGCGAGGCGCGCGGCCTCCGGGTTGGAGCCGAGCGCGTACAGCTCGCGCCCGCCGCCGAAGTGGCGCAGGTAGTACGCCACCGCGATCAGGACGGCGAGGGCGATCAGCGCGAGATACGGCACCGCGGAGATGCCGCCGGAGCCGAAGTCGACGTATCCGCCCGGCAGATCGGACGCGGTGATCTGCCGCGAGCCGACCCAGATCGAGTCGATGCCGCGGATGACGTAGAGCGTGCCGAGGGTGACGACGAGGGCCGGTACCTGGCCGAGGCTGACGAGGGCGCCGTTGAGGAGCCCGCAGCCGACGCCGAGGGCGACGGCGAGCACGATCGCGACGACGGAGTTGCCGCCGCCGTGGAGGAAGTCACCGGCGGCGAAGGCGGTGATGCCGAGCGTCGAGCCGACGGACAGGTCGACGTTCCTCGTGATGACGACCAGCGCCTGCCCGGTGGCGACGAGGACGAGGATGGTGGCGTTGAGGAGCAGGTCCTTGATGCCCTGCTCCGAGAGGAACTCGGTGTTGCCGGCCTGGGTGACGCCGATCATCACCAGGAAGACCAGCAGGATGGCGAGTTCACGCATCTTGAAGACCCGGTCGACGAGCCGGGTACCGCCGGCCTTGTCGGGGTCGACGGCGGGCGCGGGCGGCTGCGCGGTGACGGTCATGGGGTCCTCCTTCCGGGGCTTCCGGGGTTCGCTTCGCTCGGGCCACGCATCACGCCGCCCTCCCCGTCGCCGCCGCCATCACGGACTCCTCCGTCGCCTCGGCGCGCGGGATCTCCGCCGTGAGGCGGCCCTCGTGCATGACGAGTACGCGGTCGGCCATGCCGAGGATCTCCGGCAGGTCGGACGAGATCATCAGCACCGCGACGCCGTCCGCGGCGAGTCCGGACAGCAGCCGGTGCACCTCGGCCTTGGTGCCGACGTCGATGCCGCGCGTCGGCTCGTCGACGATCAGCACGCGGGGGCCGGTGGCGAGCCACTTCGCCAGGACGACCTTCTGCTGGTTGCCGCCGGACAGGGTGCCGACCGCGTCGGCGATCCGCGCGTACTTGACCTGGAGCTTCACGGCCCAGTCCAGTGAGCGGCTGCGCTCGGCCCTGCGGTCCATGAGCCCGGCCCGCGCGGTCGTGCGCAGCCCCGTGAGCCCGATGTTGCGTTCGATCGACATGCCCATCACGAGGCCCTGGGCGCGCCGGTCCTCGGGCACGAGGGCGAGTCCGGCGGCCATGGCGGTGCTGGGGGCGCCGTTGACGAGCGCACGGCCGTCGACCTCGACGGTGCCCGCGTCCCGGCGGTCGATGCCGAAGACCGCACGGGCGACCTCGCTGCGGCCGGCCCCGACGAGCCCCGCGAGGCCGACGATCTCGCCGCGCCGCACGTCGAACGACACGTCGGTGAAGACGCCTTCGCGGGTCAGCCGGCGCACGCTCAGGGCGACCGCGCCGATGTCGGTGGCCTGCTTGGGGTAGAGCTCGTCGAGGTCGCGGCCGACCATGCGGCGTACGAGGTCGTCCTCGGTGAGGCCCTCGACGGGTTCGCTCGCGATCAGGGCGCCGTCGCGCAGCGTCGTGACGCGCTGGCAGAGCCCGAAGATCTCCTCCAGACGGTGGGAGATGAAGAGGATGGCGGAGCCCTGTTCGCGCAGGGTGCGCACCACGGTGAAGAGGCGGGCCACTTCGCTGCCGGTGAGCGCGGCGGTCGGCTCGTCCATGATCAGGACCCGGGCGTCGAAGGAGAGCGCCTTGGCGATCTCCACGATCTGCTGGTCGGCGATGGACAGGCCGCGCGCGGGCTGCTCGGGGTCGAGGTCGACGCCGAGGCGCGCGAAGAGCGCGGCGGCCGCGGCGTTGACCGCCTTGTGGTCGATCCGGCCGAGGGAGCGGCGGGGCTGGCGCCCCATGAAGATGTTCTCGGCGACGGAGAGGTCCGGAAAGAGCGTGGGCTCCTGGTAGATGACCGCGATCCCGGCGTCGCGGGCGTCGGCGGGTCCGTGCAGGGTGACGGGCTCGCCGTCGATGAGCACGGTGCCGGCGTCGGGCCGGTGGACCCCGGCGAGCGTCTTGATGAGGGTGGACTTCCCCGCACCGTTCTCTCCGGCGAGGGCGTGCGCCTCTCCGGCGTGGAGCTGCAGGGACACGCCGTGGAGGGCGCGCACGGCACCGAAGGACTTGTCGAGTCCCTCTATGGCCAGGACGGGGGGCTCTCTCATGGGAATGGCACCGATCGGGTGTGAAGAGCTGACTATGAAAGGTTTCAAACAGATTGCACGGAAGCTAGCCCCGCACCAACAGCGGCGTCAATGGTGGGGACTTGGAAATCTCTCGGAGCCTGCGCGTCAACCTTGACCGGATCAAAGTGCGCGCCAGGCAGCGGGCGCCCGACCGGCGATCAGCCGCAGGCGCCCGGGCCATCATGACGCTGCGGCAAACCCTTGACAGGTCACTTTCGCCACTCTAGTTTCCCTCCCTGAAACGATTCATAGCCGAGTCGTATGGAGCCGAGTGTGATCAGCAGAAGACGACTGCTCAGCACGACCGCGACAGCCGCCCTGGGGACGGCCATCGCCTCCGCCGCACCGGGAGCCGCACAGGCCGCCCCTCCCCCGAAAGCCGCCGGAGGGGCTCGGGCCGCGAAGTCCGTGCGTGTGAGCGCACCCACCGTCGAGTACGTGAGCCACCCGCTCGGCCTCGACGTATCTCACCCCAGGCTGAGTTGGCCCCTGGAGTCGGACGAGCCGGGCCGGGCCCAGAGCGCCTATCAGATACGGGTCGCCACCGCCGCGAGCCGCCTCACCGACCCCGACGTGTGGGACAGCGGCAAGATCGCGTCCCCCGAGTCCACCCTCGTCGCCTACGCGGGCCCCGCCCTGGCCGCGCGTACCCGCTACTACTGGTCGGTCCGCGTCTGGGACACCACGGGCCGCGCCTCGGAGTGGAGCGAGCCGTCCTGGTGGGAGACCGGCCTGACCGCCGCGTCCGACTGGTCCGCCCGGTGGATCGGCGCGCCCGCGGCGCTGATCGGAACGCCCGCGCTCGACGACGCCTCCTGGATCTGGTTCCCCGAGGGCGACCCGGCCACCGGCGCCCCGGCGGGAACCCGCTACTTCCGCGGCCGTGCCGACATCCCGGAAGGCCTGACCCGGGCCCGCCTGGTGATGACCGCCGACGACGGCTACACCGCGTACGTGAACGGCACCGAGGTGGCGCACACTGATCCGGACGGCCCGGCGGAGAACTGGCGCCGCCCGGCCGTCGTCGACGTGACCGCCCAACTCCACGCCGGGACGGCCGTGTTGGCCGTCTCCGCAGTCAACGCCACCGACAGCCCCGCCGGCCTGCTCGGCCTGCTGGAACTGACGACGGCCGACGGGGTGAGGACCTTCGTCACCGGCGCCGACTGGAAGGCCGCCGACCAGGAGCCCACCGGTGACTGGAAGTCGGCCGGGTTCGACGACACTTCGTGGAAGCCGGCGAAGGCCCTCGCGAAGTGGGGCTCGGGCCCCTGGGGCAAGGTCTCACCATCGCACGCCCCCGCCGCCCAGCTGCGCCACGAGTTCCGGCTCAAGGGCCGGTCGGTCGCGCGGGCGCGCCTCTACGCGTCGGCGCTCGGTCTGTACGAGGCCCACATCAACGGCGAGCGGGTCGGCGAGGACCGGCTCGCGCCGGGCTGGACGGATTACCGCAAGCGCGTCCAGTACCAGACGTACGACGTGACGAAGCTGGTGAAGTCCGGGGCCAACGCGCTCGGGGCGACTGTCGCCGCGGGCTGGTACGCCGGGAACATCGCCTGGTTCGGTCCGCATCAGTACGGCGAACGGCCCGCGTTCCTGGCCCAGTTGGAGGTCACGTACACCGACGGATCGACCGAGCGGGTACTGTCCGGCACCGACTGGCGCGCCTCGACCGGGCCCGTCACCGAGGCCGACCTCATGGCGGGCGAGGCCTACGACGCACGCCTGGAGACCGACGGCTGGACGCGCGCCGGGTTCGACGACTCCCGCTGGGTCGCGGCCACCGCCGTCGACAAGGTGAGCGCCACCCTGGTGGCCGAGGCAGGCGGCCCCACCCGCCTCGAACGCGAGCTGCCCGCACAGAAGATGACCGAGCCGAAGCCCGGCGTGTTCGTCTACGACCTCGGCCAGAACATGGTCGGGGCGGTCCGCCTCACCGTCGCCGGGAAGGCCGGCACCACCGTACGGCTGCGGCACGCCGAGGTCCTCAACCCGGACGGCACGATCTATACCGCCAACCTCCGGACGGCGAAGGCCACCGACACGTACACCCTCAAGGGCGGTGACAAGGAGACGTACGAGCCGCGCTTCACCTTCCACGGCTTCCGCTACGTCGAGGTGACCGGCTACCCCGGCAAGCCGCCGCTCAACGCAGTCGTGGGGCGGGTCATCCATACGTCGGCGCCCTTCACGATGGACTTCTCGACCAACGTGCCGATGCTCAACCAGCTGCACCAGAACATCACTTGGGGGCAGCGCGGCAACTTCGTCTCCATCCCCACCGACACCCCGGCGCGTGACGAGCGGCTCGGCTGGACCGGCGACATCAACGTCTTCGCGCCGACGGCCGCGTACAACATGGAGTCGGCCCGCTTCCTCACCAAGTGGCTGGGCGACCTGCGCGACGGCCAGAGCGACGAGGGCGCCTTCACGAACGTGGCCCCCGACATGCCCGGCGTCGGCGACGGCGTCGCGGGCTGGGGCGACGCGGGCGTGACCGTCCCGTGGGCGCTGTACCAGGCCTACGGCGACACGCGCGTCCTCGAGGAGTCGTGGCCGTCGATGCTGAAGTGGCTCGACTACCTGGAGAAGCACAGCAGCGGATTCCTGCGCCCGGCCGAGGGCTTCGGGGACTGGCTCAACCTCCAGGACGAGACGCCCAAGGATGTCATCGGTACGGCCTACTTCGCCCACGCCACCGACCTCGTGGCCCAAGCGGCGAAGGCGCTGGGCAAGGACCCGGCGCCGTACACGTCGCTGTTCGGCAGTGTGCGCGACGCGTTCCGCGCGGCGTACGTCTCGGACGGCGGCAAGGTGAAGGGCGACACGCAGACCGCTTACGTGCTCGCGCTGTCGATGGACCTGCTGACAGAGGCGGACCGGGGCCCTGCCGCCGACCGTCTCGTCGCTCTCGTCAAGGCCAAGGACTGGCACCTGTCGACGGGGTTCCTCGGCACACCGCGCCTGCTGCCGGTCCTCACCGCGGCCGGTCACACCGACGTCGCCTACCGGCTGCTCGTTCAGCGGTCCTTCCCCAGCTGGGGGTACCAGATCGACAAGGGCGCGACGACGATGTGGGAGCGCTGGGACTCCATCAAGCCGGACGGCAGCTTCCAGGACGCCGGGATGAACTCCTTCAACCACTACGCGTACGGCTCGGTCGGCGAGTGGATGTACGCGAACATCGCCGGTATCGCACCGGCCGAGCCGGGTTTCCGCAAGATCCTCGTGCGGCCACGGCCCGGGGGCGGGATCACACGGGCACAGGGACGCTACGACTCCGTCCAGGGGCCGATCAGCACCAAGTGGTCGGTGGACTCGGGCGGGTTCCGGCTCACGCTCACCGTGCCGGCCAACACGACCGCCGAGGTTTGGATCCCCGCGTCCGACGCGGCCCAAGTGGCCCACGGGGCCGCGAAGTTCCTCCGCATGGACGACGGCTGTGCCGTCTTCTCCGCGGCGTCCGGCACCCACCGCTTCTCCAACTGACGGACCGCGAGGCCGAGATGAGCCCATGCCTAGATCGATTCACTCCTGCGCGGTCCCGGCGCGGGCAGACGGAGGCACACAGACGTGAAGGATGACGTGAAGACAGCACAGGGGCCCGACAGGCGCGCCGTGCTCGGAGCGGGTGTGGGCGGGGCGGTGCTGGCCGCGGCCGGGCTGCCCCTCCTGGGCGCGGGAACGGCCGCGGCAGCGACAGCGGTTCAGGGCCCGGCTCCCGGACAGGTCCCGGACGCGGCCTGGCACCGCTACGTCCAGGCGCCGTCCGGCCGCACGGTGCGGCCGGTGCGGATCGTCCGGTCGGCCGGAGACGTGACGCGTCCCGACGCCCTCCTCAAGCCCGGCGGCCAGGTGACCGTCCTGCGCCGCCCCGAACCTCCGGCGCCACCGCGCTGGCCCGACGGCACCACCGCGGAGGGATCCACCACCCACGCCGGTAACAACGGAGGCGACGGCCGACCGCGCACGTACGACGCGCAGCACTCCGTCGACGGTGACCTCGACACCTTCTGGAACGACGACACCGAGCGCGCCTTCCCCGACACCCTGACGGTGACGGCGCCCGAAGCGCTCACGCTCTCGGGCCTGACCGTGGTGTCCGACACGGACGGCGTTCCCACGGACTTCACGGTGGACGCCTGGGTGGACTCGGACTGGCGGAAGGTCGCCGCCGTCACCGGCAACAGCGAGGTGCAGCGCGCCGTCCGCTTCGACGCGCCGGTGTCCACGGCGCGGGTGCGGATCACGGTCACCTCGGCCCAGGACCTCGGGCAGGGCGTGTTCACGCGGATCAACGAGGTCTGGCCCGAGGCCGTGGACCCGGTCGTCGCGCCGAGCGTGACGCTCGACTTCGGCAAGGTCGTCGTCGGCTACCCGAAGGTCACCTTCGCCTCTGCGTCCGGCAACAGCCCCGGGGTGCGCCTCGCCTTCTCCGAGACACTCCAGTTCCTCACCGAACGCTCCGACTTCACCCGCAACGACCAGGCGGGCGGCGCCTCGAAGGGAACCGACCAGTACGCCGTGCCCGCGGGCGGCGCCAAGTGGACGGACAAGAAGGGCTACGCCTCGGGCGGCGACAAGGTGTACGCGGACGGCCTGCACGGCTTCCGCTATCTCAAGATCACGCTGGACGCGCTGCCGTCCGACGCGCCCGCCGCGCAGCCGTGGGGGACCGTCGCCGTGGACGCGGTGTCGCTCGACTTCACGGCGTATCTCGGCACACCGGAATCGTATCGCGGCTGGTTCCTCTGCTCCGACGAGGAGCTGAACCGCTACTGGTACGGCGCCTCGTACACGAACGAGCTGGTCGTCGACACCTTCCGCGCGGACGACGTGGACCCGCGGGGCGCCTTCAGCGCGTCGCTCGACGGGAAGCTCGTCCTGCACGACGGCGCGAAGCGGGACCGGGATCCTTACGTCGGTGACGTGGCGGTGGCGGGCCGCACCCTCTATCTCACGCACGACGACGCGGCCGAGGCCGCGCGCAACGTGCTGGCGGACCTCGCCGAGCACCAGCGGGCCGACGGCTGGATCCCGCCGGCCTCCATCAACCAGTACACGCTCCCGCTGTTCGACTACCCGCTGTGGTGGGTGACGTGCAGCTGGGACTACGTCCTGTACACCGGCGACAAGGACTACGCCGAGCGCTACTACCCGCAGCTCGTCAAGGTCCTCGACACGTGGTACCCGAGCGTGACGGACGACGCGGGCCTGCTGAGCAAGGGCCTCAACGGCACGTCGGGGTACGGGGATTACGCGTTCCTCGGGCGCACGGGCCGGATCACGTACTACAACGCCAACTATGTGCAGGCCCTGAGGGACGCGGCCCGTATCGCGGAGCACGTGGGTCATGACGCGGACGCGGGGCGGTGGCGGGAGCGGGCGGACAAGGTCGCCCAGGCGGTCAACACGCATCTGTGGGACGAGGCGGCGGGCGCCTATCTGGACTCCGCGACCGGCGCCGTCCGGCACGCGCAGGACGGCAACGCGATCGCCATCACGTCGGGCGTCGCGGGTGCGGAGCGGGCGGCGTCGGCGCTCGCCCACCTGGACGCGACGACGAAACTCCGGTACGGCAACGCCTTCATGGACAACGACACCCTCTTCGGTGGCGCTTCCCAGCGGGTGTACGCCTTCACCTCGTACCCGGAGTTCGTGGCACGCTTCGAGAGCGGCCTCGCCGACTCGGCGATCGACCAGATCAAGCGCACCTACGGATGGATGGAGAGCCACGACCCCGGCATCACGCACTGGGAGGGCATCGGTCCGAACGGCTCGTTGTACGAGGGCGCGTACACGAGCATGGCGCACGGGTGGTCCACAGGAGTGCTGCCCGCGCTCACCCATCAGCTGCTCGGCGCGAAGCCGACGTCGCCGGGGTACGCCGCCTGGGAGGTGCGTCCGTTCACCGGCTCGGTGCGCTGGGCCCGGGGTGAACTGCCCACACCTCATGGGCCGTTGAGTGTGGAGTGGGAGCGTCAGGGCGGCACGTTCACGTTGACCGTACGTGCGCCGCGGGGCACTCGGGGGGTCGTCGCGCTGCCCACGGACGGCCGGGGCGCGACGGTGCGCTCGGGCGGGCGGACGCTCTGGCAGGACGGCAGATCCGCGGCGTCCGGGGTGCGCCTGGACGCCGGACGCGTGACGGTCTCCGCTCTCACCCCGGGCACCCACCGCTTCACGCTGACGCACGAGGGCTGAACTGTGCCTGCGGCCTGGGAGATCGGGCCGCGGGCATCGTCACCGACAAGGCCGTGCGGGGCCGTTGACACGCCCCGCACGGCCCTTTAGCGTCAGGCTTTGAATCGTTTCACAACGATCGTTCGTTCACAGGAGAGACATGACCGGGTCCACAGCACACGAGGCGCGGACAGCGGCCGCCAAGGCCGTCCTGAAGCGCCAGTCGATCGAGACACCGTCCTGGGCTTACGGAAACTCGGGCACCCGCTTCAAGGTGTTCGCCCAGGCCGGCGTGCCCCGCACCCCGCGGGAGAAGCTCGACGACGCCGCGCAGGTCCACGCGTTCACAGGGGCCGCGCCGACCGTGGCGCTGCACATACCGTGGGACCGCGTCGAGGGCGGACCCGAGGGATACGCGAAGCTCGCCGCGTACGCCGAGGAGCGCGGTGTGAAGCTGGGCGCGGTCAACTCCAATGTCTTCCAGGACGACGACTACAAGCTGGGCAGCGTGACCAACCCGGACCCCGCGGTGCGCCGCAAGGCCGTCGGCCACCTCCTGGAGTGCGTCGACATCATGGACGCCACCGGCTCGCGCGATCTGAAGCTGTGGTTCTCCGACGGCACCAACTACCCCGGCCAGGACGACCTCCGGGACCGCCAGGACCGGCTCGCGGAGGCGCTGCGGACCGTGTACGACCGGCTGGGCGACGACCAGCGCATGGTGCTCGAGTACAAGCTCTTCGAGCCCGCCTTCTACGCCACCGACGTACCGGACTGGGGCACGTCGTACGCGCACTGCCTCAAGCTCGGCGAGAAGGCGCAGGTGTGCGTGGACACCGGGCATCACGCGCCGGGCACCAACATCGAGTTCATCGTCGCGTTCCTGCTGCGGGAGGGACGCCTCGGCGCGTTCGACTTCAACTCGCGCTTCTACGCGGACGACGACCTGATGGTCGGCGCGGCGGACCCCTTCCAGCTGTTCCGGATCCTGTACGAGGTGCGGCGGGGCGGCGGTCTGGAGGCCGACTCCGGGATCGCGTTCATGCTCGACCAGTGCCACAACATCGAGGCCAAGATCCCCGCGATCATCCGATCGGTGATGAACGTCCAGGAGGCCACGGCCAAGGCGCTGCTCGTCGACGCCGAGGCGCTCGCCGCGGCCCAGCGGGAGGGCGATGTGCTGGCGGCCAACGGGGCGCTGATGGACGCGTACAACACGGACGTGCGTCCCCTACTGGAGGAGGTCAGGGAAGAGCTGGGGCTGGACCCGGATCCCATGGGGGCCTACCGGCGGTCAGGATGGCAGGAGCGGATCGTGAAGGACCGCGTCGGAGGCGTACAGGCCGGATGGGGGGCATGAGCGACATGACGGAGCAGCACACGTGCGTGAGCGAACTCCTGGCCCGTTCGCACCGGTTGGGCGCGGATCCGCGCAATACGAACTACGCGGGGGGCAACACCTCGGCGAAGGGCACGTCGACCGACCCGGTGACGGGCGGTGACGTCGAGCTGATGTGGGTCAAGGGCTCGGGCGGCGACCTGGGGACGCTCACGGCCGACGGGCTCGCGGCCCTGCGCCTGGACCGGCTGCGCGCCCTGGAGGGCGTGTATCCGGGGGTGGAGCGCGAGGACGAGATGGTCGCCGCGTTCGACTACTGCCTGCACGGCAGGGGCGGCGCCGCGCCGTCCATCGACACCGCGATGCACGGCCTCGTGGACGCGGCGCACGTGGACCACCTGCACCCCGACTCCGGGATCGCGCTCGCCTGCGCCGCGGACGGCGAGAAGCTGACCGCCGAGTGCTTCGGCGACGCAGTGGTGTGGGTGCCGTGGCGCAGGCCCGGATTCCAGCTCGGCCTGGACATCGCGGCGGTCAAGAAGGCCAACCCGCGGGCGATCGGCTGCGTCCTCGGCGGTCACGGCATCACGGCGTGGGGCGACACGGCACAGGAGTGCGAGCGGCGCTCCCTGCACATCATCCGTACCGCGGAGGCGTTCCTCGCCGAGCGGGGCAGGGCCGAGCCGTTCGGCCCACTGCTCGCGGGGTACACCGGCGCCGGTCCGGCCGGCCGCCGGGAGCGGGCCGCCGCCCTCGCCCCGTTCATCAGGGCGCTCGCCTCCCAGGACCGGCCCCAGGTGGGCCACTTCGACGACGCGGACGTCGTGCTCGACTTCCTGTCGCGCACCGAGCACCCGCGCCTGGCGGCCCTCGGCACGTCCTGCCCCGACCACTTCCTCCGCACGAAGGTCAGGCCCCTGGTCCTCGACCTGCCGCCCACGGCTCCCCTGGACGAGGCGGTCGCACGCCTGAGGCAGCTGCACGCCGAGTACCGCGAGGAGTACGCGGCCTACTACGCGCGGCACGCGGGCCATGACTCGCCGGCGATGCGGGGCGCCGATCCGGCGATCGTGCTCGTCCCAGGGGTCGGCATGTTCAGCTTCGGCAAGGACAAACAGACGGCGCGCGTCGCGGGCGAGTTCTACGTCAACGCCATCAATGTGATGCGCGGCGCCGAGGCCGTGTCGGCCTACGCGCCGATCGAGGAGCCGGAGAAGTTCCGCATCGAGTACTGGTCCCTGGAGGAGGCCAAGCTCCGCCGGATGCCGAAGCCCAAGCCGCTCGCCACGCGGGTCGCGCTCGTGACGGGCGCGGGCAGCGGGATCGGGAAGGCGATCGCCCGCAGACTCGTGGCGGAGGGCGCGTGCGTGGTGGTCGCGGATCTGAACGGGGGCAACGCGGCCGCGGTGGCCGAGGAGTTGGGCGGTCCCGACAAGGCGGTGGCCGTCACGGTCGATGTGACGTCGGAGGAGCAGATCATCGACGCGTTCGGGGCGGCAGTCCTGGCGTTCGGCGGGGTCGACCTCGTGGTGAACAACGCGGGCATCTCCATCTCGAAGCCGCTCCTGGAGACCACGGCCCGGGACTGGGACCTGCAGCACGACATCATGGCGCGCGGCTCCTTCCTCGTGTCGCGCGAGGCCGCCCGAGTCATGCGGACGCAGGGCCTCGGCGGCGACATCGTGTACATCGCCTCGAAGAACGCGGTGTTCGCGGGCCCGAACAACATCGCGTACTCCGCGACCAAGGCCGACCAGGCACATCAAGTCCGCCTCCTTGCAGCCGAGTTGGGCGAACACGGCATCCGGGTCAACGGCGTGAATCCGGACGGTGTGGTGCGCGGCTCCGGGATCTTCGCGGGCGGCTGGGGCGCGCAGCGCGCGGCGACGTACGGGATCGGAGAGGACAAGCTCGGCGAGTTCTACGCGCAGCGGACCATCCTCAAGCGCGAGGTACTGCCCGAGCATGTCGCGAACGCGGTGTTCGCCTTGACGGGCGGGGACCTCACGCACACGACGGGGCTGCACATACCCGTGGACGCCGGCGTCGCCGCGGCCTTCCTGCGGTGAGCGCGGCCTTGGCGAATCCGGTTCCCGCCCGGACGGGCGCGTTCGCCGCGGTCGACCTGGGCGCCTCCAGCGGGCGCGTCATGGTCGGCCGGGTCGGCCCCGGCACCCTCGACCTGGCGGAGGCCCACCGCTTTCCCAACCGTCCGGTGCGGCTTCCGGAGGGGCTGCGCTGGGACGTGCTCGGCCTGTACGCGGGCGTGCTGGACGGGCTGCGCGCCGCCGGCGCCACGGCGGGCGGACGGATCGCGTCCGTCGGCATCGACAGCTGGGCCGTGGACTACGGCCTCCTCGACGCGGACGGCGCGCTGCTCGGCCACCCCGTGCACTACCGCGACGGGCGTACCGAGGGTGTGGCGGACAAGGTGTGGGCAAGCGTGCCGGCGGCGGAACTGTACGCGGCGACGGGGCTCCAGTACGCGCCGTTCAACACCCTCTACCAGCTGGTGGCGGCACAAGGATCGACTCAACTGGCCTCTGCACGACGCCTGTTGCTGATCCCCGATCTGATCTCGTACTGGCTGACCGGCGAACAGGGCACGGAGGTGACCAATGCCTCGACCACCCAGCTGATCGACCCGCGCACCGGTGACTGGGCGTCCTCGGTCGCCGAGCGCCTCGGGGTCGATCTCGGGCTCTTCCCGCCGCTGCGGCGCCCCGGGGACCCGGCGGGGCAGCTGCTCCCGGAGGTACTGGAGGAGACGGGACTGACGGGTCCGGTTCCGATGACGGCCGTCGGCTCGCACGACACGGCGTCCGCGGTGGCCGCCGTCCCGGCCGCACCCGGCGAACGGTTCGCCTATATCTGCACCGGCACCTGGTCGCTGGCCGGTCTCGAACTCGACGCCCCCGTCCTGAGCGAGGCAAGCCGCGCCGCGAACTTCACGAACGAGCTGGGTCTGGACGGCACCGTCCGGTATCTGCGCAACATCATGGGCCTGTGGCTGCTCCAGGAGTGCCTGCGCGCCTGGGGGGATCCCGAACTGGGGGCGCTGCTGCGGGAGGCGGGGGACGTGGCGCCGCTGCGGTCGGTGGTGGACGCGGGTGACGCCGTGTTCCTCGCCCCGGGCAGGATGCCCGAGCGCATCGCGGAGGCCTGCCGGGCCACGGGCCGGCCCGTGCCGCGCACCCCCGCCGAGACGACCCGGTGCATCCTCGATTCCCTGGCGCTCGCGCACCGGCGGGCGATCGCCGACGCGGCACGCCTGGCCGACCACCCGGTCGACGTCGTGCACATCGTGGGCGGAGGCGCTCGTAACGCGCTGCTGTGCCAGTTGACCGCCGACGCCTGCGGTCTCCCGGTCGTGGCGGGCCCCGCCGAGGCGGCGGCCCTGGGCAACGTACTCGTGCAGGCCCGCGCCCACGGCCTCGTCGGCGACCGGGCGGCGATACGCGAACTCCTCGCCCGCACCCAGCCCCTGACCCGGTACGAGCCGCGGGGGAACCACACCGCGTGGCGGGCCGCCGAGCAGCGCCTCGCCGAACGGTGACG
This sequence comes from Streptomyces sp. NPDC055140, assembly GCF_053607285.1. Classification (NCBI taxonomy): domain Bacteria; kingdom Bacillati; phylum Actinomycetota; class Actinomycetes; order Kitasatosporales; family Streptomycetaceae; genus Streptomyces; species Streptomyces sp. NPDC055140. The sequence continues at coordinate 74,733 of NZ_JBSGTG010000028.1, forward strand.
CCAGGTGTCTCCCCTCCGGGCCGCCCGCCGCGTACCCTGCACCCATCCGATGATCGATACGAAGGGGCCGCGATGCGCGTCGCACTGTTCCTGACGTGTGTCAACGACACGCTCTATCCGGACACCGGCCGTGCGGTGGTGAAACTGCTGACCAGACTGGGTGTCGACATCGACTTCCCGATGGGGCAGACGTGTTGCGGGCAGGCGCACTACAACACCGGCTATCGCCATGAGGCGGAGCCGCTCGCCCGGAAGTTCTCCGATGTATTCGGTGAGTACGACGCGATCGTGACGCCGTCGGGGTCGTGCGGGGCGATGGTGCGCGAGCTGTACCCGCGCATGGGCGAGCGGGCCCGCGCGGAGGGCCGGGGCGACGGGCTCGCGGAGACGCTGGCACCGGTGATCCCGAAGACGTACGAGCTGACGGAGTTCCTGCTCGACGTGCTGGGGGTGACGGACGTGGGTGCGTACTACCCGCACACCGTCACCTACCACCCGACGTGCCACGGCCTGCGCTCCCTCGGGCTCGGCGACCGCCCGACTCAACTCCTCAAGGCGGTCAAGGGACTCGACCTCAAGGAGCTGCCGGGTGCGCAGGAGTGCTGCGGCTTCGGCGGCACCTTCGCCGTGAAGAACTCCGATGTCTCGGCGGCCATGGGCACCGACAAGGTCCGCAACGCCGCCTCGACCGGGGCCGACGTCCTGTGCGCGGCGGACAACTCGTGCCTGATGCACCTCGGCGGCACGATGTCCCGCCTGCACACCGCGATGCGCCCCGTCCACATCGCGGAGATCCTGGCGAGCACGGAAGAGGAGCCCCTGTCATGAGCGGCACATTTGTCGGGATGCCGGCCTTCCCGAAGGCGGCCCACGACGCCGTCGGCAACGCGACCCTGCGCGCCAACCTGAAGCACGCCACACACACCATCCGCGACAAGCGGGCCAAGGCCGTCGCGGAGCTCGACGACTGGGCGCTCCTGCGCGAGGCCGGCAAGCAGATCAAGGACCACACCCTCCGCCATCTCGACACCTACCTCGTGCAGTTGGAGGAGGCCGTCACCGCGGCGGGCGGCATCGTCCACTGGGCCGCCGACGCCGACGAGGCCAACCGGATCGTCACCCGCCTGGCCAAGGAGACCGGCGAGTCGGAAGTGGTCAAGGTCAAGTCGATGGCCACCCAGGAGATCGGGCTCAACGAAGCACTCGAAGAAGCCGGGATCGCCGCCTACGAGACCGACCTCGCCGAACTGATCGTGCAGCTCGGCCACGACCGCCCCTCCCACATCCTCGTCCCGGCCATCCACCGCAACCGCGCCGAGATCCGCGACATCTTCGCCAAGGAGATGGGCCAGTGGGGCCGCCCCGCCCCCGAAGGCCTCACCGACACCCCCGCCGAGCTGGCCGAGGCCGCCCGCCTCCACCTGCGCGAGAAGTTCCTGCGCGCCAAGGTCGGCATCTCCGGGGCCAACTTCATGGTCGCCGAGACCGGCACCCTGGTCGTCGTCGAGTCCGAGGGCAACGGCCGCATGTGCCTCACTCTGCCCGAAACGCTGATCTCCGTCGTCGGCATCGAGAAGATCGTCCCCACCTGGCGCGACCTCGAGGTCTTCCTCCAGACACTCCCGCGCTCCTCGACGGCCGAGCGCATGAACCCGTACACCTCGATGTGGACCGGCACCACCGACACCGACGGCCCGCAGACGTTCCACCTCGTCCTGATCGACAACGGCCGCACCGACACCCTCGCCGACGAAGTCGGCCGCCAGGCCCTGCGCTGCATCCGCTGCTCCGCCTGCCTGAACGTATGCCCGGTCTACGAGCGGGCCGGCGGCCACGCATACGGATCCGTCTACCCCGGCCCCATCGGCGCCATCCTCACCCCCCAACTCCGCGGCACCGCAAGCGAGATCGACGCCTCACTCCCCTACGCCTCCAGCCTCTGCGGCGCCTGCTACGAAGTCTGCCCCGTCGCCATCGACATCCCCGAGGTGCTGGTCCACCTGCGCGAGCGGGTCGTACAGGGCGGACCGGCCACCCGGCAGGGCAACAGGGTGGTCCTGAAGCCGGCGAAGGGCCATGCGGCGGAGCGGGCGGCCATGCGCGCCGCCCGCTGGGCGTTCGTCCACCCCGGAGCGCTGCGCGCGGGCCAGCGCGTGGCCTCGCGCACCCGCCGCTTCCATCCCCGTACGCTCCCCGGTCCCGGCCGGGCCTGGAGCGCGACGCGGGATCTGCCGCAGATGCCGGCGGAGCCGTTCAGGGACTGGTGGCAGCGCACGCACGGCAAGAAGGAGAGCGGCAAGTGAGCAGCAGGGACATCATCCTGGGCCGGGTCCGGCGCGCGCTGGGCGAGGCGCCCCGGGGCGATGCACAGGCGTCGTACGAGACGGCCGTGGACCGAGAGTACCGGCGCGAGCACGGCTCCCGGACCACCGAGGAGACCGTCGACCTGCTCGCCGAGAACCTGGCGGACTACCGGGCGATCGTGCACCGCTGCCAGGACGAGGAGGAGCTCCCGTACCTGATCATGAGGCTGCTCGCCGCGCGGGGGCCGCAGTACGTGCTCGTGCCCCCAGGCCTGCCGCCCGAGTGGATGTCCGCTGCCGATCCCACCCGGGTGCACGACCGTGCCGTGAGCACCACGCACGACTTGGACAAGGTGGGGAGCGTGGTCACCGGCTGCGCGGTCGCCGTCGCCGAGACCGGCACCATCGTGCTCGACGGCTCGCCCGACCAGGGCCGCCGTCGCATCACGCTCATCCCCGATCACCACATCTGCGTCGTGCGCGTCCCGGACCAGGTCGTCTCCTCGGTCCCGCAGGCCCTGGAGCGGCTCGACCCGACGCGGCCCCTGACGTGGATCTCCGGTCCGTCCGCCACCAGTGACATCGAACTCGACCGGGTCGAGGGCGTGCACGGCCCGCGCGCCCTGGAGGTGGTGCTGGTGAGCGGGGAGTGACCGTCGCGGTTAGCGTGAGGGAATGATCCGGTTCGACCAAGTCACCAAGCGTTACGCGGACGGCACGACGGCCGTGGACGATCTGTCCTTCGAGGTCGGCGAGGGCGAACTGGTCACCCTGGTCGGCCCGTCGGGCTGCGGGAAGACCACCACGATGATGATGGTCAACCGTCTCATCGAACCCACGTCCGGCCGGATCTTCGTCGACGGCGAGGACATCTCGAACGTCGACCCGGTCAAGCTCCGCCGCCGCATCGGATACGTCATCCAGCAGGTCGGCCTCTTCCCGCACCGCACGATCCTCGACAACACGGCGACCGTGCCCGCGCTGATCGGCTGGAAGAAGTCCAAGGCGCGCGCTCGGGCCGCCGAACTGCTCGACCTGGTCGGACTAGACCCGAAGCTGTACGGCTCCCGCTACCCGGAACAGCTGTCGGGTGGCCAGCGCCAGCGCGTCGGTGTGGCCCGCGCGCTCGCCGCCGACCCGCCGGTGCTCCTGATGGACGAGCCGTTCGGCGCCGTCGACCCGGTGGTCCGCGAGCAGTTGCAGGACGAGTTCCTGCGGATGCAGGCCGCCGTGCGCAAGACGGTTCTCCTGGTCACGCACGACATCGAGGAGGCTGTCAGGCTGGGCGATCGGATCGCGGTGTACGGGCAGGGCCGTATCGAGCAGTTCGACACTCCGGGTGCGGTGCTCGGCACGCCCACGACGCCGTATGTCGCCGAGTTCGTCGGCGCCGACCGTGGTCTGAAGCGGCTCTCCGTGACCGAGATCGAGCCGGACGACCTGGACCAGCCCGCCGTGGCCCGCGCCGGCGAGCCCGCCCGGGAGGCCGCCGCTCGGCTGCGTGACGAGGACGCGCGCTGGGCCGTCGTCCTCGATGCGGACAGCGATCTGCACGGCTGGGTCGGCATCGACGAGTTGTCGCTCGCGGGCGAGGAGGGGCTGGTCGGCGACCTGGCCCACCGCATGAACGCCTGGGTGCCCGTCGGCGCCCCGCTCAAGCAGGCGTTCGGCGTGATGCTTCAGCACGACGCGGGCTGGGTCGCGGTCCTCGACGGCGCCCGCTTCCTCGGCGTGCTGACCCCGGCGAAACTCCACGAGGCGCTGCGTCGGTCGGTGGACGCGGACGCCCAGGGCGTGGCACGGGACGAGGTGAGTTTCGACTCGGTCGCCGACGCGTGACCGATGCACCCCCTCATAAAAGTTCAGGTCTTGAGCAGACCCTTCGACTCCAGGTACGAGCGCGCCACGTCCTGGGGGAGCCTGCGCCAGCTGTCCACCTGCTGGTTCATGGACGCCAGGTCCTGCGTGGTCAGTACGGAGTTCAGCGCGCCGAGGACCTCGGCGACGCGCTCGCTGCCCGCCCGCGCCCGGTTGACCACCGGCACGATGTAGTCGGCGTTCTGCAGATGCCTGTCGTCGGCGAGCAGCACGAGGCCGAAGTCGGACAGGGTCGCGTCGGTCGTCGTGGTGAGCATCATCTGGTCCTTGCCGTCCTGCACCGCTTTCTTCGATTGGGTAGTGCCGACGCCCTTGGGGTCGATGCCGGTGACGTCGATGCCGTACGTCTTCTTCAGGCCCGGCTCGCAGTACGGCCGTTGGACGCATTCGTCGCCCGCAGCGAGGCGTACCTTCAGGCCGGACGCGCCGAGGTCGCTGAGGGTCTTGAGGCGGTGCTGCTTCGCGTAGGCGGTGGTCACGGCGAAGGCGTTCTGGTCGACGGCCTTGCCGGGGTCGAGGACGGTGAGTCCGCGCGGGGCGGCGAGGCCGCGCAGGGCCTTCATGGTGGCGTCGAGATCGGGCGATCCGACGGGCGGGGCCTTGGCGCCGTTCGTCTTGGCGTTGAGCCAGTCGGCGAAGGTCGCCGCGTACTCGGGCACGACATCGATCTGGCCGGATTCCAGGGCGGGTTCGTACAGTTCGCGGTTGGCGACAGAAAGGATCTTGGTGCTGTATCCGGCCTGCTTCAGGAGCAGGGCGTACATCTGGGCGAGCAGGTCGCTCTCGGTGAAGCCGGCCGTGCCGATGGTGAGGTGCTTGCTGTCGCCGGGCGGGGCGGTGACCGCGCCCTGGTTCTCCAGGGAGGGTCCGCCGCCGCAGGCGGCGGCCATGAGGAGCGGCAGGAGTACGGCTGCCGCTGCGGCCCGTCGTCGTAAGGCCGCCATCAGGCCCTCCCCCGGGCCAGGGCGGGCGCGAACCGTTCGGCGAGCTCGAAGACGCCCTCGACGAGCAGGGCAAATACGGCGACGAGGACGGCGCCCGCGACGACCTGCGGGGTGCTCGCCAGGTTGAATCCGGCGGTGATGATCCGGCCGAGGCCGCCGCCTCCCGCGAGGGCCGCGATCGTCGCGGTGGCGACGAGCTGCACCGCGGCGATCCGCACCCCGTTCATGATCATCGGCAGGGCGAGGGGGACCTCGACCTGGAACAGCATCTGCCGTCCCGTCATCCCCATGCCGCGAGCGGCCTGGACGATGTCACGGTCGACGCCGCGCATCCCGACGTAGGCGTTCGTGAGCAGCGGCGGGACCGCGAATAGGACCAGGGCGACGACCGTGGGCCCCTCTCCGAACTTGCCGAGCGGGGTGAGCAGGAGCAGCACGAGGACCGCGAAGGTGGGGACGGCGCGGCCGACGTTGGAGATGTTCACGGCGAGCGCGCCGCCCTTGCCGAGGTGGCCGAGGACGAGCGCGACGGGCAGGGCGATCAGGCAGCTGATGACCAGGCAGACGACGGTGAGGACGAGGTGCTGGGCGAGCCGGTGCCAGATGCCGTCGTCGCCGGACCAGTGCGAGGCGTCGGCGAGCCAGTCCCAGGCGTCGGTGAGGGTCTTCACGCGTGGCTCGCTCTCGTCCAGGGAGTGAGGATCCGCTGCACGCCGAGCAGCAGCAGGTCGGCGGCGACCGCGATGACGACGCACAGCACGGACGCGGTGAGGACCTGGGCCTTGAAGAACGTGTTCATGCCCGCGTAGATGAGGTTGCCGAGGCCGCCGTAGCCGACGATGGCGCCCACCGTGACGAGGGAGACGGCGGAGACCATGGCGATGCGCAGGCCCGCCATCGCGGCCGGCAGGGCGAGGGGCAGCTCCACCGTGAGCAGCAGCCTGATTGGCCCGAATCCCATGCCGCGCGCGGCCTGCCGGGTGTCTTGGGGGACCGCGCGCAGGCCCGCGAGGATGTTCCGCACGAGGAGCGTGAGCGAGTACAGGACGAGCCCTGCGACGACGAGGGACGCGGACAGGCCGTACGCGGGCAGCAGCAGCGAGAACATGGCGAGGGACGGGATCGTGTAGAGGATCGTCGTCAGGGCGAGGACCGGGCCCGACGCGAGGGACCAGCGGCGCGCGACGACGGCCAGCGGCACGGCGAGCACCAGCGCGATCAGGACGGCGAGCGCGGTGAGCTGGAGGTGTTGGACGACCGCGTCGAGGAGGATGTGACGGCGGGTGCTCAGGTACTCGCCGCAGATCCAGTCGTTGCGCGCCAGACAGTCGTCGGGCGGCGCGCTGCCGGGGCTCTGGGTGAGGGGTCCGCTCCATGGGGGCACTCGTCCATTGCAGTGGCAGGCGCGGACGACGGCGCGCTGGATGACCCGTACGGCGTACGGCCTTCGGTACCGGAGCGCGGTGAGGTCAGGTGTCCTTGAAGCCGATCGACGCGTGGGTGCCGTCGCAGAACGGCTTGTTGCGCGAGGCTCCGCAGCGGCACAGGGTCACGCGGTTGCGGACCTCGTACGGCGTGCCGTCGGCGGCGGTCACCGGAATGCCGCCGCGCACCCAGATCCCTCCGCTGACGCCCTCCTGCGGGTCGTCGATGATGCCGATGGACGGCGGGAGTTCGGGCTCGACGGGGCGCCGCTCGGCGGGGTTCCAGGCGACGAGGCGCCCTGAGGGACAGTCGCCCGTCTCCCGTTCCACCACGTCGGCGGTGCCCTTCTCCTCGACGAGGTTCCACACCTGCCCGTCCGCGTCGCAGAACCGCGCGAAGGCGCACAGGGGCTGGGCGTCGGTGAGGGTGAGCTCGGGTCCGTCCTGCTCGTCGGCCTGTTCCAGATAGGGCAGCCGACTCGCGGTCTCGGTGCCGTCGAACCCGACACGCTCATGACTGCGGTCGCAGAACGGCTTGTTCGCGGACTGCCCGCAGCGGCACAGCTCGTACGTCTCCTCGGTGTCGTACGTGCGCTGCTGCCACCACTCGACGGACTGGCCCCGCGCGTCGGTGACGATGACCAGCCGGGTGAGGGGGACTCCGCCGGTGACGAGGTACGGCCCGTTCTCCGAGACGCGTACGCCCCGCGCCGAGGCGGAGTGCGGCGGGGCGGAGTCCTTCGCGTCCGGCATGAGGGGCCCTTCCTGATCCGTGCGGCGGCCCCCTCTTCCAGCCTCGCGGAGGGGGTCGCCGGGCGCCACAGGAGAGGGCCCGCGCTCGTGGCCGCGCGCCTGTGTCGAGCCCTGTCGCGGCGTCCCCGTAGGATTCACGCCTTGCACCGGACACCAGCCCAGGGGGACCGTGAGCGGCGGCTCGCAGAGCACACGGGAGCGGACGGGGTCAGGGCACGGCCTCGGCGGCAGGAACCGGCCCGCGAAGGTGAGCATCTCCTTCGCGGGCTTCGGCGTCGCGTCGCTCGCCAACTTCTACCTTTGATCTTGGCCAGTGCTCTGCCTTCAGAGCGGGGGGTGAAGGCCATCTCAGAGCTGCTGTGCCCGTACTGTTCGTTCGGGTCCGCAGTGTTGTCCTCAGACCACGGGACGCTGCTGTTTTTCGATGTACTGCTTGACGATGGTCAGTGGTGCTCCGCCGCAGGATCCGGTGAAGTAGGAGCCGGACCATAAGTGTCCGCCCCACAGGTAACGGTGGACGTGCGTGCTGTACTCCTGGCGGAGCTTGCGGGAGGAGACGCTCTTGAGGGAGTTGACCAGTTTGGGGAGCTGGACTTTCGGCGGGTAGGGCACGAGCAGGTGTACATGGTCGTGCTCGCCGTTGAACTGCTTGAGTTCGGCCTCGAAGTCCCTGCAGACCGCGCGCATGATCTCCTCAGCGCGCGTCAGCATGGCATCGGTGAATGCGTTGCGCCGGTACTTGGTGACAAAAATCAAGTGGACGTGCAGGTTGTAGACGACGCGGCGACCAAAACGCACCTCGGGATTTTGGTTCCCTCTCGGCGACATGGGGTCCAACGTTATGGTGACCATGTGACTACGGAACGTGCGGAAGTTAAGCGGCAGTTCGGGCATCGTGCCCGGCTGGCGCTGACGCCTGCACAGGTCCGGCTCATGGACGACCAGGCGCACGCGGCCCGCACCATGTGGAACTGCCTGCACGACTGGTGGACGATGCTCCCCAAGGACAAGCGTTCCCTGGCCGCCGCCGATGCAGCGATCCGCCAGGCCCGCAGGGAGATCGACTGGCTCGGAGTGCTCCCCGCCCAGGCCGGGCAGGCAGTGCTGAAAACATACGTCCAGGCGTGGAAGAACTGCTGGGACCGGCGGGCGGACGAGCCGAACTTCAAAGCCCGTTTGCGCACCGTCATGTCCGTCGACATCCCGCAGGGCCGCGATCTCCAGATCAAGCGGGTGCACCGCCGATGGGGCATGGTCAACATCCCCAAGGCCGGACGTGTCCGCTTCCGCTGGACCATGGATCTCCCGGTCGGCAAGCTCGCCAACAGGGAGAATCGGATCACCGGGGCGCGGTTGGTCAAAGACGGACTCGGATGGCATATCGCCTTCCGCGTCCAGACTCTGGAATCAAAGCCTGAGCCGCACATCGGCCCTGAGATCGGCATCGACGCCGGGGTCAACCTTCCCCTTGCCCTGTCCGATGGCAACCATCAAGATCACGGACGACCCGCCCGGCTCCCAGATGGCACCGCCGACCGGGACAAGTGGCTGAACCCGGAGGAAAAGGCCAAGCTGCTCCGCCTCGAACAACGGGCCGCGCACCGCAAGTCCTTCCGCAAGCCGAAGGAGCGCAGCTCCAACCGGCTGAACCGCACCTACGACCAGATCAAGCAGCTCCGCGCAAGAGCCACGCGCCGAGTCGTTGACTGGCAGCACAAGACCACAACGAACCTCGCCCGCACCTACGGCACGGTCGTGGTCGAACAACTCACCATCACGAACATGGTCAAGTCGGCCAAGGGCACCATCGAGAAACCCGGGACGAACGTCGCGCAGAAGTCCGGCCTGAACCGCTCCATCAGCCAAGAGGCATGGGGCCGCACCGTGGCGATGCTGACGTACAAGACCGGCCGCTATGGCAGCACCCTGCACAAAGTTCCCGCCCCTGGCACCTCCCTGCGCTGTTCAGCCTGTGGGTTGACCACAGCGGGCAGCCGGGAGGACCAGGCCACGTTCGTGTGCAAGAACCCAGACTGCGGCTGGTCCGGCAACGCCGACTGGAACGCGGCCAGAAACATCTTGCACCTGTACCGGATCGGCCTCGTGGCGATCCCGGCTGCCGGGAGGGCAGTCGTCAGGCGCACCCGTGGCGCCAAGCCCGCCGCCGCAAGGTAGGTGGGAATCTCCTCCCTGAGCTTGCGAAGGGAGGAGAGCACTTCAAACCGGCATCGCCTGGCTGAACCAACCCCGGCATCTTTGTCGGCATGGCCGTGTTGAGCGCCCTGATCGCCGTCCCGGCCGGCCACGTCGGCCGCTTCCGCGGGCGCCACTTCGACGGCGAGGGGCGCGGGACGGCGCTCCTCGGCATCGTGGTCGGCTGGCTGCTGCTGTTCGTGTGCGCCCTGGCCGTGCTGGCCTACATCGGCCTGGTCGCGGGTCTGGCGTTCCTCGCGGACGCGTTCTGACCCTGCTCCCGGCGCCGGGCGCGGGTCACTGGCGTCCTGCCTGGAGGGGGTAGTGGTCCGACAGGTTGGTGTACGTGTAGCTCGTGCCCCAACTGCTCACGGTCCAGGGCGCAGTGGTCTCCTTGACCACGTTGTTGACCCATCCCGTCGGCCGCGCGTGGCCCTGGACGTGCAGGACGTAGTCCAGGTCCTCCTTGGGTTCGCCCGGGTAGCGGTAGCTCGCGATCGAGTTCGTCTCGGTGTCGAACGAGTACGGGTGCCCGGTCCGCGAGTCGGCCCCGACGAATCCGCCGTCGGCGAGCATGGAGGCGTACTCCCCGCCGTGCGAGTCGACGTTGAGGTCGCCCGCCACCATGACCTGCTCGCCGGCCGGGATGTGCTTGGCGTCCAGGAACGACTTGACGGCCTTGAACTGGAGGCTGCGGTCCTTGACCGCCTCACCCGCCCCGCACCCGGAGTCGGTGGACTGGGTGTGCGTCCCGACCACGTGCACCTTCGCGCCGTTCACGTCGAGGACGGCGTAGACGAAGCCCTTGTTGGACCACCAGTCGGAGCCGCACGCGTCCTTGTAGACGTACTGCTCCTTGTGCACGATCGGCCACTTGCTGAGCAGCGTCACGCCTCCGTCCTCGGGCGTCGTCGACGAGTAGGAGCCGCCGGTGGCGTCCCAGCCGTCCTTGGACCGCCCCACGACGGGGGTCTGGTAGGGGTACTGCGCCGCCGCGTTGCTCTTCAGCGCGTCCGACGTGGTGTTGTCGAACGCCTCCTGGAGCACGACGACGTCGTTGCCCTGGAAGAACGGCGCGGCCGGGATGGCCGCCGCCCGGTGCGCCTGGCCCCAGTTGGGGTAGAGATTGGTACTCATCAGGAACGTGTTGTACGTCAGGACCTTGAGCCTGGGCGTGTCGGCGGATGCCGCCGCCGACGCCTGCGGGGCGGTCAGGACCGCGGAGGCGGCGGCGAGGGTGACGGCGAGGGCGGAACCGGTCGTGCGGCGGGCAACGCGGGACACGTGGCCTCCCGTTTCTTGTGGGGATGCTGTGAGGGACGTGAGCACGCCACATCAAAGCAGCCGCAGTTACTTCCGGGTAACCACCGGGTGGCCACTTTCTGCCGATCCCTTCATCTGAATGCCCTTGCCCGAAGTCCCTTGTCGGCGGCGGACGTTGACCCTAGAGGACCGTGAGCTAGGCCTCGCGCCGCAGCCGTGCCGACAGGTGGTGCTGGAGCGGCATGCCGACGGCTTCGAGGTCGTGGGTGAACGTGAGCGTGCCGTCCTCGGCCAGCGCGTAGCGGCGGCGCGTGGCCTTGACCTCCTTGGCGGTGGGGGTGAGCGCCACCTGGTCGGTGGCGAGGTCGACCGTGTTGCCGTCCGCGGTACCGACGGCGATCTCCGCGATGCCGGTCGGCTGCGTGATCAGCGCCTCCACCCGGCCCTCGGGCTGGAGCCGCCACCACCCGCTCTCCCGGGCCGACGGCCGCAGCGGCGCACCGTCGGCGTCGAGCAGCCAGGCCCGGGTCTCGAAGCGGAGGAACGGCCGGCCGTCGTGGCTGAAGACGACCTCCTGCCCGTACGTGAAGTCCCCCTCGAGCGTGGGGTATCCGCCCTGTCCGCGGCCGCGCCAGGTGCCGAGGAGGCCCAGCACGGGCGCCAGCAGCGGGTGCGGGGCAGGGGCCTCCTTTGGGCTGGTGCTGTCGGGGTACGGGTGGGCCGGTGCGGGGTCGTACACGGTGCGCGCTCCTGAGGTCGTGGCCTGTGCCTCGTGAAGCCTAGGGCGTCCCCCCGGGTGAGGCCCGGACCCGTCCATCGGACGTTTGTCGTCGACGTGTTTGATCTTCTGACGCACACGGAACGGGGGGAAGGACGCGTGCTCGACGAGACGGCTTTCCGGAGTGAGGAAGTGCCGGCGGCGAACCGTCTGGCGTACTGGGCGGAGGGGTTGGGGCAGACCCACGCGCCGGTGCGGATGACCAGCGATCGCGCCCATGATTTCCGGGCCACCCAGCGGGTCCTCGACCTCGGTGCCGTGTCCGTGTGGCCGGCCACGTTCCAGCAGCTGGCCATCCAGCGCGCGCCTCGGCTCATCCGCCGCTCCGACCCGGAGCTGTTCCACCTCTCGCTGCTGGTGGGCGGGACGGGGACCGGCAGCTGGGACGGCCAGGAGGCCGTGTACCGGCCGTCCGGCCTGCGCTCCTCCCCCGTCCACGCCGTCGCGGCCCGCTGGGGCTTCCCCCGCGCGGCCGAGTTCAGCCGCGCGTCCGCACGGCGTACGACATCACGCCGACGGAGTACCGGTGCCGGGCCGCCGCCGCGGACACGTCGCCACGCTGCTGAGCGGGCCATGGCTCCTTGTCGCCAAGTCGACTGTGCCCCGCTCGGCCCAATCGCCCGCGCACCCTGTTCGAGTCGGCCGGCTCCAGGCATGATCGTCACCGTCGCCCACCCGTCGGCGGTGACCGGGGCCGACGGGATTCCCGGACCCGGAGCCCCTCTTGCGCCAGCCCAATGTCGTACTGATCTGTGTGGACCAGTGGAGAGGCGACTGCCTCTCCGCCGCGGGCCACCCCGACGTCCACACCCCTCACCTGGACGAACTCGCGGGCGAAGGCGTGCGTTTCGACCGCGCCTACTCCGCGACGCCGACCTGTGTCCCCGCCCGCGTGGCCCTCTTCACCGGCCAGTCGCAGGAGCGGCACGGCAGGGTCGGCTATCGCGAGGGGGTGCCCTTCGAGGAGGTCCACCCGGTGACGCTGCCCGGCGAGTTCCGGCGCGGCGGCTACCAGACGCAGGCCGTCGGCAAGATGCACGTCTTCCCGGAGCGCGCCCGCCTCGGCTTCGACGACGTACGGCTGCACGACGGCTATCTGCACTACGCGCGCAGGCGTCACAGCCGTAACTTCGAGTTCTTCGACGACTACGTGCCCTGGCTGCGCCGCCAGCCGGGGATGACGCCGGCCGCCGACTACGCGGACCACGGCGTCAGCTGCAACTCCATCGTCGCGCGCCCCTGGGACAAGCCCGAGGCGCTCCATCCGACGACGTGGGCGGTGACCGAGGCGATCGAGTGGCTGCCGCGCCGGGACCCCACCAAGCCGTTCTTCCTCTACCTGTCGTTCCACCGGCCGCACCATCCGTACGACCCGCCCGAGTGGGCCTTCGACCAGTACATGGCGCTCGACCCGTACGAACCCGTGGTCGGTGACTGGGTCGACGACTATGCGCCGTACCGCAAGGACGGCTACCACGAGGCCGCCGTCGGCGTGATCGATCCGCGTCTGGTCCACCGGGCGCGGGCGGGCTACTACGGGCACATGGCGCATATCGACCTGCAGATCAAGCGGTTTCGCGAGGCGCTGGTCGAGGCGGGTCTCGGTGACGACACGATGTTCTGCTTCGTGTCGGACCACGGCGAGATGATGGGCGATCACCACATGTTCCGTAAGGCACTCGGATTCGAGGGATCGGCGCGGGTTCCGATCCTGATGAACCTCGCGCCGTCGATGCGGGGCGACGCGGGCGGTTCGGTGGCCGACGAGGTCGTGGAACTGCGCGACGTGATGCCTACGCTGCTGGAGGCGGCGGGACTACCGGTGCCGGACAGTGTCGACGGGCGCAGCCTGCTGCCGTTCCTGCGCGGTGAACGCCCGGACGACTGGCGGGAGTATCTGCACGGCGAGCACACCTATCTGGGGCAGTCGCTGCAGTGGGTGACCGACGGGCGGCACAAGTATCTGTGGATGTCGGGCGACGGGCACGAGCAGCTCTTCGATCTCGCCGAGGACCCCAAGGAGCTGATGAACCTGGCGCGGCGGCCCGAGCACGCCGCGCTGCTGGAGCGCTGGCGCGGACGGCTGATCGACGCGCTGCGCGATCGCGAGGAGGGCTTCGTGGAGGGCGGCGAACTGGTGACGGGCCGGCCTGTGGTCACCGAGCTGCGGCACACCCGGGAGCGCATCGCCGCCGCGACCGGGGTCGGCTGATCCCCGGCCGACCGATTACGGCGGCTCCCCCGTAGCGGAGATCAGGCGAACCGCACTCCGAGCCCGCCGTCCACGGCCCACTCCGCCCCGGTGACGAAGGACGCCGCGTCGGACGCGAGGAAGCAGACCACTTCGGCGACCTCCTCGGGGGTGCCGATGCGGCCCAGCGGATGGACGTCGAGCGTCTTGCGCTCGGCGTCCCGGTCCGGGTTCTGGTCGAAGTACTCGTCGACCAGGGCCGTCCTGATGTAACCGGGGCTGACCGCGTTGACCCGTACACCGTGAGGCGCGACCTCCAGGGCCATCGAGCGGGTCAGCCCGACGAGACCGGACTTGGCCGCCGCGTACGGGTACATGCCGGCGCAGGTCAGCTTCGCGTGCAGGGACGCGATGTTCACGATCGCCCCGCCGCCCCGCTCGATCATCGACGGCAGGGTGTGCTTCGCGCACAGGAAGGCCGCCTTCAGGTCGACGTCGAAGACCTGGTCCCACTCGGCCTCGGTCATCGCGACCGGGTCGGCGTAGACGTTGCGCCCGGCGTTGTTGACCAGGATGTCGACCGGTCCGAGCGCGGCGGCCACGTCGTTCACGGCGTCGGCGACCGACTGCCCGTCCGTGACGTCGACCCGGCGGAAGGCCACGTGGGCGCCCTTGCCGGTGAGTTCGTCGCGCAGCGCCGCTCCGGCCTCCTCATCCAGGTCGAGGAACGCCACGGCCGCGTCCTCGCGCACGGCCGTCTCGACGACCGCCCGGCCGATGCCGCGCGCCCCGCCCGTCACCAGGACCACCCGGTCCGCCAACCGCCCCATCGCCACTCCTCGTTCGCTCCGCTCGCCCGGACGCTCACCCGGCTCTTGAACAACCCTTGACAGCTTAGCTGCTAAGTGGCGACGCTAGGTGTCGCCCCGCGCCGCGCCCCCGGCCGGGCCCCGAGACCGAAGGTGCGAACGAGTGACCTCACGCTATGTGCTCCGCCTCCAGGTGGATCCTGCCGACGATCCGACGCAGGCCGGCGACAGGCTGCTGGCCCTGGCGCGGGCGGCGCGGGCCGAGGAGATCTGCGTATTCCTCTTCGGCCTGGAGTTCAACGACGGCCACGAGAGCCTCGAGCGCGTCGCGCACTGGCTTGCGGCCACGCGGCCGTGGCGCACCCGGCTCCGCGCCGAAGGCGTCGCCGTGAGCCTCAACCCCGGCCACACCGTGGGCCACAGCGACTGGGCGCGCTCCCTCGAGCCCGGCCAGACGTGGCAGACGATGACCGACCAGCACGGGACGGCCGCCGCCGTGCAGGTGTGCCCGCTGGACCCGGCCTGGCGCGCGTACTTCGCGCAGACCCTGCGTCTCTACGCCGCCGAGGACGTCGACACGGTGTGGATCGAGGACGACATCCGGCTGCACAACCACCGCCCGCTCGACTGGGGCGGCTGCTTCTGCCCGCTCCACCTGGCCGAGTTCGCCCGCCGCACCGGGATCACGACGACGCGGGAGGAACTGGTCGCGGCCTGCACCGCGCCCGGCGACCCGCATCCCTGGCGGGAGCGGTGGCTCGGCTTCTGGGACACCACCCAACGCGAACTCCTCGCGTCCTGGCGGGAGATACTCGGGGACCGGCTCGGCCTCATGTCCTCGCGCACGGACTCGCACGCCGCCGAGGGCCGCGACTGGCAGGCCTGGCTCGACCTCCCCACCGTGCACCGCCCGCACTTCTGGGGCTACACCGACGGCGCCGGACCCGAACTGCCGCGCGCCATCCAGCAGTTGGACATGCAGCGCGCGGTACAGCCCGCAGGTCTGCGCAGCTTCCCCGAGATCGAGTGCTGGCCCTACGGACAATGGAACAAGTCCTTCCGCCAGACCGGCGCGCAGATGTCCCTGGCCCACATCCTCGGCAGCGACGGCCTCGCGATCAGCCTCTACGACTTCCTCGGCAACCACCCCGACGACGAACCCCGCCGCGCCGCCTTCCTCGCCGAGTGGCGGGACACCTTCGACTGGCTGTCGCAGACGTTCCCGAAGTCCTTCCGCACGGTCGGCGTCGGGCTGCCCTGGTCGGAGCGGACCGGCCGGCGCACCCACACGGAGCGCGCGGGCTGGCAGTCGCTCGTCGTCCCGCACGGCTCATGGGCCGGACTGCTCGGCGCCGCGGGCCATGCCGTCACCGCCCGGGGCGGAGCGAGCGTCAACGCCCTTTCGGGGGAAGCGACTTGGGCATTCGATGACGCCGAACTGCGCGAGTGGCTCAGCCAGGGGCTCCTGCTCGACTCGATGGCGGCCCGGATCCTCTTCGACCGCGGCTACGGCCCGCTGATCGGCGTGACCGGGGCGCGGCAGTCCCCCGAGGGCCACGCCCGCGAGATCTGCACCGACCCCGAGTTCTCCCTGCGCCCCGGCTGCGCGATCTCCCTGGACGCCGAGAGCTACGACCGCTCCACCGTGGTCGCGTTCGAACCGGCGCCGGACGCGCGCGTCGCAAGCATCGTCCGCGACCAGCTCGACCGCGAGAGGGGCAGCGGACTCGTACTGTACGAGAACGCGCTGGGCGGCCGGGTCGCCGTCACGCCCTGGCCCGCGCACACCCCCGGCATGACCTTGATGAACGCACAGCGCGAGGCCCAGTTGGGCGCCGTACTCGACTGGCTGTCGCGGGGTGCGCACGCGCGGGCCACAGGGCATCCGTGGCTCGTCACACAGGCGTTGACCGACGGCACGGACTGGCGCGTCGTGGTGTGGAACGCGTCGCCGGACGAGGCCGACGCCTTCCGGCTCCGGCTGCCGCAGGGCATGCCGGAACCGCGCTCGGTGGTCCAGGTGACGGCCCGGGGCGAACGCCTCACCGCGGCCTGGCGCGACGGCCGCCCACTGCTGGCGCGCCCGCTCGGGCAGTGGGAGTACGTGGTGCTGAGCAGCTCACACGCCTGATTCCCGCCGTGACGCCGACGGTACGCTGGGGCCCGTCCGGCACGTCCCCCGAAGGAGTTCCCACGTGGCAGTGCGCCGCACCACGCTGTTCGATCAGGTCGCCGGCGAGATCGTCGATTTGATCGAGGAGTCGGGGCTCAGGCCCGGCGACGACGTGCCGTCGGAGGGCGAACTCGCGGCCAGGTTCGGAGTCAACCGGCTCGCGGTGCGCGAGGCGATCCGGGTGCTGTCCGCCCGCGAGATCCTCGTGTCGAGCCAGGGCCGGCCGGCCAGGGTCAACGTCCCCTCGGCGCGGGTGTTCGGGCAGATCCTCCAATTCCGGCTGCGCCAGCAGTCGTTGGAGGTCGCCGACGTCCTGGACGCGCGCGGCGCGATCGAGGGAGCGCTGGCATCCCGTGCGGCGGCCCGGGTCGCGTCCGGCGAGGCCTCGACGGACGCGGCCGGCGCCCTGCTCGACGAGATGGAGGACGCCGTCGAGGACCGCGACCGCTTCGTGGCCCTCGACCTCGCCTTCCACCACGAGATCGCCCGCATGGCCGGGAACGGCATGCTGGAACTCGTCCTGGAATCGCTCTCGGACATCCTCACCGCACACCGGCTCGCCAGCTACGAGGGGCGGTCCCGCCGGGGCGACAGCCAGCGGGCGACGATCACGGCCCACCGGCGGATCCTGGCCGCCATCGCATCGGGCGCACCGCAGGAAGCGGTCGCCGCCATGGCGGCCCACCTCGACGAGACCGGCGAGGATCTCGCCGTGTCCTAGGAACGGCCGGACACCTCGCGTCTCACGTACCGCCGGATGGCTCCGCCTCCGCGAACTCGCACCACACCGCCTTCCCTTCACCCCGCGGTTCGACACCCCAGCAGTCCGCGACCGCGTCGACCATCAGCAGCCCGCGCCCCGATGTCGCGGCCTCACCCGGTGTGCGGCGGCGCGGAAAGACGCTCGACCGGTCCTTGACCCAGAGCCGTACGCGCCGCACCGGCCCCGGCAGCACTTCGAGTGTGATGACGGCGCCGCCCTCCGTGTGCAGGAGCGCGTTCACCATCAGCTCACCGGCGGCGACCTCCACATCGTCGGCGACCGCGGCGAATCCCCAGTCCTCCAGGGCCGTTTGCAGCGCTGTGCGGGTCTCGGCGAGACCTTGGGGGTCCGCAGGGTGGAGGTACTGGTGGATGCGCGGCGCGAGCGGGGTACCCGGGTCGATGTCCCTGCACAGGACGAGCAGCGCCACGTCGTCGGCGGTCGGCCTGATCTGCGACACCCGCTCCGACAGATGCTCGGCGATGGCGCGCGCCTGGACGGGCCCGTCGCGCACCGCTTCGGTCAGGGCATTCACGCCTGCCCCGATGTCACCCCCCGGATGCTCGAGGAGGCCGTCGGTGAACAGGACGAACGCCTCGCCGGGCAGCAGGTCGAGCCGCGTCTCGGGGTACTCCTCCTGCTCGAACTCCGTGGCCAGGCCCAGCGGGAGCCCGCCGCGCACCGGCGGGGTGCTGACGCGGCCGTCCGCATGCCGGAGCACCGGTTCCATGTGGCCTGCCCTGATGGCCCGTACGTCTCCGGTGGCGGGGTCGACCTGGGCGTACGTGCAGGTGGCGAAGCGTTCGGTGTCGAGCTCGGCGAGGAAGCGCGAGGCACGCGCGATGACCGTGGACGGCGGGTGGCCCTCGCCCGCGAACGCGCGCAGCGCGATGCGCAACTGGCCCATGACGGCGGCGGCCTGGGTGTCGTGCCCCTCGACGTCACCGACGACTATCCCGATCCTGCGTCGGGGCAGCGGAATCACGTCGTACCAGTCGCCGCCCACCTGCCGGCCGCTGCCCGCGGCGTGATAGCGGGCCGCGATCTCGACGCCCGGGAACTCGGGGATGTGCTGGGGCAGCATGGTCGACTGGAGGCCCGTCGCGAAGTCGCGTTCGCTGTCGAAGAGGATGGCCCGCTGGAGGGACTGGGCGACGATACCCGCGAGTCCGAGGTACAGGTCGCGGTCCTCGGCCGTGAACTCCTCGCGCCCCTGGAACAACAGCGCGAGGCCTCCGACGGAGCGGGCCTGGGCGACCAGCGGCAGGAACGCGGCGGCGTCCAGCTCAAGGCGTTTCACGTACGGGCCGAGGCGCGGGAAGGTGTCGGCGAGTTCGCGCAGGGAGGTCACGAAGCGCGGGCGCTGGGTGAACACCGCCTCGGCGAGGGGCAGCGACTCGTCGAGGCGGTGCAGCTTGAGTTCGTCGAGCTCGGACGTCGACTCGCCTTCCAGGGCGACGAGTTGGAGAGCGTCGCCCTCGACGAGGCCGAGGACGAGCCCGTCGGCCCCGAAGCGTTCGAGCCCGCCCTCGCCGGTCAGGACGGCGGTCACGTCGGCCACCGTCATGGCGCGGGACAGGGCGTCGGCGGTGCCCTGGAGGACGGTGGTCATCCGCTGCCACCCCGCGAGCTGTACGGGGCTGGTCATGGCGAGCTGGGCGCGGTCCGCGTCGGCGTCGCGCACGATGCCGACCACGTGCTGGGGGGTGCCGTGCTCATCCCTGAGGACCCGGCCCCGCAAATGGGTCCACTGCTCCCGGCCGTCGCGGCGCCGGACACGGAAGTAGGCACCGTAAGAGGAGCGTCCCGCGTGGATCGCCGACATCGCGGCGGCGCCCATCCGGGCCCCCTCCTCGGGCGCGACGCGCGACAGCAGGGACTCGGGCCGGCCGTCGTACTCGTCGGGCCCGAGGTCGTACACGGCGAGGCCCGCCGCGTCGAGCTCGAAGGTCCCCTCCGACAGGTCCCAGTCGAAGGTGCCCACGCGGTTCAGGGCAAGGCGCTCCCCCAGGCCGATCTCCGCCCTGCGCCTTCCTGCCATGCGTTCGCTCCGGAGGGGTGAGCCGGGACCCCGATCAGCCGGCCGGACCGGTCGCCTCCCGCGCTCCGTCCAGCCCCGTGCCGTCAACGACGGGAACTCTCCGAGCATAGCTTTGGGGCCTTTGTCACGCATTTCCGGGCCGGGTCCCACAGGCCCGCCCCATCCACTGGCTTAACGGTCGTTCAATCGGTGCGATGGGCGAGTTCCTGGCGCAGGACCCGCTTGAGGATCTTTCCGCTGGGGTTGCGGGGCAGCTCCTCCACGAAATGGACGATCCGCGGCTTCTTGTACGAGGCGATGCGCTCGCGCGTGAAGTCGATGAGGTCCTGTGCCGTGACCCCGTCCGTTCCGGGCCGCAGCACCACGGCGGCGGTGACGGCCTCGCCCCACTTCTCGTCGGGGGTGCCGAAGACGGCGACGTCCAGGACCGCCGGGTGCTCGGCGAGCACGGACTCGACCTCGATCGGGTACACGTTCTCACCGCCCGTGATCACCATGTCCTTCATCCGGTCGGTGATGAACAGATAGCCGTCCTTGTCGAGATAGCCCGCGTCGCCGGTCCTGAGCCAGCCGTCGGCGGTGAACAGCGCCTCGTTCTCCCGCGGCCGCTTCCAGTAGCCCGGGGTGACCTGGTGGGAGCGGGTGAGGATCTCACCCACCACTCCCGGCGCCACACGATCGCCGGTGACCGGGTCGGCGATGGCCACCTCGACTCCGGGCCACACGGTGCCCGCCGAACGCAGGAGCGCGGAGCGCGGTCCGTCCACGACGTGGTCCTCGGGCAGCAGCCGCACGGCGGAGCCGGTCGTCTCGGTCAGGCCGTATTTCTGGTAGAAGCCGCAGCCGAAGATCTCCATGGAGCGGCGCAGCAGGGCGGGGGTGATGGGCGAGGCGCCATAGACGATCAACTGGAGCGCGGAGAAGTCGCGTTCGTGGATGTCGGGCAGCGTCGTGAAGAGGTGGAGTATGGCGGGCACGAAGAACGCGTGCGTGACCCGGTGGACCTCCATGAGCTCGACCACGGCGGACGGCACGAGGTCGGGCACCAGCACCGTGTGGGCGCCCGCGGCGAGCGCGTTCACGAGCCAGCCCGTACCGGCGATGTGGAAGACGGGCATGACGTTCAGGGAGACGGACGCGGTCGTCCAGCCCATCTCGCGCAGCTGGGCTTCGCCCGCGCTGCAGTTGTCCAGCGTGAGCTGGACGCCCTTGGGCAGCCCGGTGGTACCGGAGGTGTACAGCTGGAGGAAGACCGCGTCCTCGCTCCCGGCACCCGGATCGGCGTCACCCGCCGCGGCCAGCCACTTCTCGTACGTGTGCTCACCCGAGTCCGCCCCGCTCCCGGTGACGAGGGTGATGCCGGGCAGCGCGGCACGCACGGCACGCGCTCCGGGCAGGAATTCGGTCTGGGTGAGGACGATTCCGAGTTCGGCGTCCTGGGCGACCGCGACGAGTTCGGGCTCGGCAAGGCGCCAGTTCAGCGGGGTGGCGACGAACCCCGCCTTGGCGCAGCCCATCAGGAGTTCGGCCGAGAGGACTCCGGGGCGGACGAGGTAGCCGACGTGCGCACCCTGGGGCAGGCCCGCGGCGAGGAGGGCCTGCGCGACACGGTTGCCGCGCCGGTCGAGCTCGGCGTAGGTCAGCGTCCGGGAACCTTCTGTCACGGCGGGGGCGCCAGGGGTGAGCGCGGCGTGCTGTCGTACGGCGTCGGGCAGGAACGGGCCCATGCGGGAGTCCTCCATCGGCGTCGGCTTCGGCAAGTGGTCGCAGGACAGGCGCGGACCGTGAGCATCGCGGCCCCGCAGCACGGCGTCAATGCGTTGAACACACGCAAGCGGGCGCCGGCTCGTGACGGCCTACTTGGGGCTCTGCGCATCGAGCCGTCGAAGCGGCAGCTGTAGGCACTCGCCGGTGAAGCGGGCCAGGGCTACGCCCCCGTCCGCAGCAGCGCCTCCTGGACCACCGACGCGACTAGCCGCCCGTCCCGGTCCCAGAACTCGCCGTACGCCAGGGTGCGCCCGTCGCCCGCGAGGCGGCTGCGGCAGGCGTACAGGAGCCACTCGTCGGCACGGAACGGGCGGTGGAACCACATGGCGTGGTCCAGCGAGGCGAGGACGACACCGACCGGCCGCGGTTCGCCGTACGGCACGAGGGCCGTGGGGGCGAGCGGCGCGTCGGAGATGTACGCGAGGGCGCAGGCATGCAGCGCGGGGTCGTCGGGGAGCGCGCCGACCGTGCGGAACCAGGCGAAGCGTTCGATCTGACCCTCGCCCGGGCCGACAGCGTCCGGGACCTGCCGGCACTCCACCGCCGTACGCAGCGGATGCGTCGCCGGACGGAACGCGAAGCCGTCGTCGAGGCCTTCGGGGCCCGGGACGTCCGGCATACCGGGCTGGCGCCAACTCCCTTCCGGCTGAGGCAATTTGAAGGAAACGCTCATCGTGAGCGCCTCCTTGCCGCCCTGCGTGGCGGTCACCTGGCGCACGGAGTAGCTGCGTCCGTCCCGGACCACGTCCGACGCGTACCTCGTAGGGCGTTCGGGTGTGACGGCGCGCAGGAAGTAGGCGTGCAGGGAGTGCACGGAGCGGTCGTCCTCGACGGTGCGGTACGCCGCGGCCAGGGCCTGGCCCACGACCGCTCCTCCATAGGCGCGCTCCTGCGCGCGGCCGCCATGGCAGTACCCCTCGAAGACGCCCGACCCGGCGTCCTCCAGGGCAAGGCGCTCCCCCTTGCCCAGGGGGCCGAAGGGCTGCGCCTGGTCCAGAACACTGTTGATCATTCGTTAAGTGTGCAAGCCACGCACCTGCCTGTCCACCCTCCGTGATCAACACAGCCGCCACCTCCCGACAGGGACGTGGCGAGCAGCGTGCCAGGACTGGCCGGACTCGTCGGCGGCTCCCTCCAGGTGGCCGCCACCCAGCACGAAGCCGTCGCCGAAGCCATCACCGCCGGCGCACTTGATGCCCGGTTCGATCGGTCAGGCGGCCCAAACCATCGATGCAGCCCTCGCGGCCTGACGCAGTTGCGCCCTGGGCCGTGTGAGGCCAGGCCGCAACCCTATGGTCGTCAGCCAAGCTTCTGCTGCAGCACCCAGGCCTGGACTTCAGTGGTCTTGAACTGAAGCTTGGCGGTGCCGCCGCGCCCGAACTTATAGGGGACAAGGCCGAGTTTCGGCACATCACGATAGACCCATGTTGCGGACATATTGAGATATGCAGCGGTCTGCTTGACGTCCATAAACTGTGCGGCCATTGGTTGCCCTCGTGGCCTTCTCGACTGTCCCCTTGACTATGAAGTAGCGGCGCGCCCTTCTTGCGTTTCGGCCCTGGGGGCGCCTCCGCGCTGTCACCTCTCGGGGCCGGCGAGTTCAAAGTCGCCCTGTTTGAGCGCGCCTTGCAGTCGTCGTTCGGCGATGTCGGCGTAGTGGTCGGAGAGTTCGATGCCGACGAATGTGCGCCCCTCGCGCAGGGCAGCGACGCCGGTGGTCCCAGAGTCGGTGAAGACGAGCGCGGTACCGGACTCCACGGTCGCACGGTAGGACTCGGTGAGCAGGAACGTGAGCCAGACGCCGTAGAACCGCTGATCTCGGTTCTCGCCGGGGAAGTTGGCGAGGTCGTGCTCGGCTTCGGCGGAGGTGTATTTCGGCAAGGGTTCGCCCGGGGCGGGGTAGGTCTCTCCCGGGGCCGCCCCCGGCGTCCTGGCCGATGCGGAATGCCTTCCCCCTCGGTACCTGGGGGAAATGCAACAGCGCTCGGTCCCGGGGAGGAGATACTGGGGCGCCGTTTTGCCGGACCGGCAACAGGAGTGGCATGACAGGGACGGGTTGGGCGACGGTGGGGCCATGACCGACAGCACCGCAGCAGGACCGACCGCCTCCGAGACGCCGTGGCCTGCCGACGGATACATCGGAGACCCCGCCGTACGGGCGGAGTGGGACAACCGGTACGCCGAGCGACATCAGTTGTGGAGCGGCCAGCCCAACGGTGCGCTCGTGGCCGAGGTTGCTGGGCTCACCCCCGGGCGGGTGCTCGAGGTCGGCTGCGGTGAGGGCGCGGACGCCGTCTGGCTCGCGCGCGTTGGCTGGGACGTGACCGCGCTCGAGGTCTCGGGTGTAGCGCTGGAGCGGGCGGCCGGGCACGCACGGGACGCCGGTGTCACCGTTTCCTGGGTACACGCCGCACTGACGGAGGCGGTGCTCGAGCCAGCCTCCTTCGGCCTGGTCTCCGCGCAGTACCCGGCCCTGCGGCGCACCCCCGACGCCGCAGCCGAGCGATCGCTGCTCGCAGCCGTAGCGCCCGGCGGCGTGCTGCTGCTGGTACACCACGCGGGGATGGACACCCAGCAGGCGCACGACAGCGGCTTCGACCCGGCTGACTACGTTTGGCCCTCGATGGTCGTCGCTCTGCTCGACGACGACTGGGAGGTGGAGGTGGACGAACAGCGGCCACGTGTGGCACCCGACGACGGCGCGGGCGCGCACCATACCGACGATCTGGTGCTGCGCGCGCGCCGGCTGCGCTGAGCGCGGGAGTGACTGCCCATCCCACCGGCCCCTGGACGGTGCACCAGTCGAGGAACCTAGCCCTCGATTTGGGTATGCGGGCAGACTCGCAGCGTTTCTTGCTCCGAGACCGGGACGCGAAGTACACCGAGTCCTGTCACGACCCAGGACCCGCGCCGCCTGGGCGCGGTCGACGGAACCACCGGGGACGACTGGCACACCTGGACATCGGGCGAAGTGTGAAGTTCTTCTCACAGTTCGGGTCGACGACCACACCTCCACGCCCACCGGCAAGCAGATCGTGGGCCAGCAGTCGGGCCGCTGCATCGACATCAACAACCTGAGTACGACCAAGGTCACCCAGGCACAACTGTGGGACTGCAACGTCGGCACCAACCAGGGGTGGACCTACACCGACAGCAAGCAACTCATGGTCAACGGCAACAAGTGTCCGGACGCCTCCGGGAAGGGGAGCAGCAATGGCACCGCGGCGGTGATCTGGGACTGCAACGGGCAGACGAACGAGCAGTGGAACATCAACACCGATGGCACGATCACCGGTGTGCAGTCGGGGCTCTGTCTCGACGCCGATGGCGCGAGCACCGCCAACGGCACGAAGATCCAGCTGTGGAGTTGCTCGGCACCGCGAACCAGCACTCGAGTCAGCAGAGTTGACTCGCGCTTCGAAGCCAGATGCCTTGGCCCCCACCCGGTGCTGGAGGCACTGGGTGGGGGCCAAGGGCATCACCCTTGGTTCCTACGACCCGACCGCTGTGAGCGCGTTGCGGATCGCATCGTACGCGGGCTTGTGCGTGAGGTTCTCGTCCCAGGGCAGGGCCGCACCCTCGCCGGGGAAGACGGAGGGGATCCACGAGTGGCGGTCGGAGTAGCCCCACAGCGTGATGCCGACGCAGCGGCGCACGGCCAGGCAGTCGCTGGTCACCTGCCCGTACCAGTCGGCCTGCTGGGCCAGCTTGGTCGCGTCGGACGGGAGGGACATGCGGATGTCCAGCTCAGTGATCGCGACATCGACGCCGAGGTCAGCGAAGCGCTGGATGTTCTGCTGCATCTGGTACGGGAATCCGTACTGGAGCGCCAGGTGGGCCTGCATGCCGAAGCCGTCGATCGGGACGTGGTCGGCCTTGAGCTGCTTGATGAGCGTGTAGTACGCGTCCGACTTGGCGCCCGTTCCCTCGACGTTGTAGTCGTTGAGGTAGAGCTTGACCTTGGGGTCGGCGGCGTGGGCCCAGCGCAGGGCGTCGGCGATGTAAGACGGGCCGATTGCCTTGTAGAAGATGTTCTCGCGGTAGGTGCCGTCCTCGTTCATGATCTCGTTGGCGACGTCCCAGGCGAAGACCTTGCCCTTGTAGTGCGTGACGACGTTCGTGATGTGGTTCTTGAGGATCGAGCGGAGTTCGTCCGCTGTCCAGGTGCCGGAGGTGAGCCAGCTCGGCAGCTGGCTGTGCCACAGCAAGGTGTGCCCGCGCACCTTGAGGCCCTTGTCCTTCGCGTAGTTCACGATCTCGTCGCCCGCGGTGAAGTCGAAGACGCCGCGCTGCGGTTCGGTCGCGTACCACTTCATGCCGTTGCCGGGCGTGGTGGCGCCGAACTCCTTGCCGAGCAGATCGGCGTACGCGGTGTCGGTGAGCTCCGGGTTGTCGACAGCGGCACCGAAGTAGCGGCCGTGCTGCCGGGCAAGGTCGTCGAGGGTGCCGGCCCGGTGCTGGTGGTGGCTCGCGGCGTCGGCGGCCGGGGCGACGGCCAGCCCGAGCAGCAGGGCAGTGGACGCGGTGAGCACAGCGGCTGTGCGGCGGGAACGGCGTGCGGGGGTACGCATGGGTGTCTCTCCTCGGTTGCGGCGCCTCACCTACGGGGCAGCGAGGTGCGGTTGACCTGATGCCAAGCCGGTCGCGGTTCTACTTGACGCGTGTCTCGCACCGCATCCGGCGCTCGTGCCCGACCTCGCGCACCGGTCCGGTCAGGGTGAGCGGCACGACGTGGTGGACGCGTTCGCTGGAGGCGGCGATGCGCAGTTCGAGGGCGCCGGGTTCGACGACGCGACGGCCGTCGGCCCCGGTGTACGCGGCGAGGTCGGCCGGGAACGTGGCATGCACCTCGGCCGACGCCCCGGCGTCGAGCGGGACCCGGGCGTAGCCGACGAGCCGGACCTCGGGGCGGGCGACGGTGCCGACGGGGTCGTGGAGGTAGAGCTGGACGACTTCGGTCCCGGGGCGGTCGCCGGTGTTGTGGACGGTCAGCCGCACTGCGGTCTCGCCGTCGGTGGTGAACTCCTGGTTGTCACACTGGGGTTGGCCCCAACTGAACGTGGTGTAGGACAGTCCGTGCCCGAACGGGTACAAGGGTGTCGGGTCCACGGTGCTGGGGAAGCCGTGCCGGCCGAGCGGCGGGGCGAGATACGGGGCGGGCTGGCCGCCGGGGCTGCGCGGCACCCCCACGGGCAGGCGTCCGGAGGGGTCGACGCGACCGGAGAGGACGCCCGCGACGGCGCCGCCGCCCTCCTGCCCGGGGAAGAACGCCTGCACGACGGCGGCGGCCCGGTCGGCCCAGCGGCCCAGCGCGTAGGGCCTGCCACTGAGGACGACGATGACGACCGGCAGACCGCAGGACATCGCCTCATCCAGCAACTCGGCTTGCTTATACGGCAGTTGCAGGTCCTCGGCGTCGCACCCCTCGCCGGACGAGCCGCGCCCGAACAGCCCAGAGCGGTCCCCGACCACGGCCAGGCAGACATCGGCTTTCGCCGGGTCGTCGACGATCACGGCGTCGGGCAGTTCGGTGCGCAGCGCCTCGGCGAGCGTCGGCACCCCGACCCCGGTCGGCAGTTCGGGATGGTGCACGCCCACGTGCCGGGGGAAGGTGTAGCAGCCCAGCATCGCGGCCTGTTCGTCGGCGAGGGGGCCGAGGAGCGCGATCCGACGCCCGTCGCTCAGTGGCAGCAGGCCGGATTCGTTGGCGAGCAGGACGACGGACTCCTCGGCAACCTTCTGTGCCAGCTCACGCATGTGCGGGGGGTTCAGGTCGACGGGCGCCCCGTCTGCGACGGGGCTCACGTCGGGGTCGAGCAGGCCCAGTTCGCACTTCTGCGTGAGGACGCGCAGCGCGGCCCGGTCGAGCAGGTCCTCGGGGAGCGGGTTCGCGGGATCGAAGCAGCGGGCTGCCGGCAGTTCCACGTCGACTCCGGCCGCGAGGGCGAGACGCGCCGCACGGCTCTCCCCGTCGGCGACCCGGTGCGCCTCCTCGAGCAGAGAGACGCCGTAGTAGTCCGAGACCACGGTTCCGGTGAACTCCCATTGTTCGCGCAGGATTTGGGTGAGCAGTCCGGCATGCGCGTGGGCGGGCAGGCCGTCGATGTCGTTATAGGCGGGCATCACGGAGCGGGCGCCGCCGTCTCGGATCGCCATCTCGAAGGGCGGCAGGATGACGTCTGCGAGTTCGCGGGGGCCGAGTGAGGCGGGCGCGTGGTTGCGGGCGGCGCGCGAGGCGGAGTATCCGGCGAAGTGTTTGAGGGTGGCGACGATCCCGGCCGCCTCCAGGCCGCGTACGTACGCGCTGCCCACGGTGCCGACCAGGTACGGGTCCTCACCGATGGCCTCTTCGGTGCGGCCCCAGCGTGGATCCCGTACGACGTCCAGGACCGGTGCAAGCCCTTGGTGGATGCCGACCGCGCGCATCGACGTACCGATCGCCTGGGCCATCTCGGTGATCAGTTCGGGGTCGAAGGTGGCACCCCACGCGAGGGGGGTGGGAAAGACGGTGGCCTGCCAGGCGGTGAAGCCGGTCAGGCACTCCTCGTGGGCGATCGCGGGCAAGGCGAACCGGTTGCCCGTGCGGATGGTGCGCTGCACTTCGGCGAGGCGGGCGGCGCCTTCTGCCGGGGCGACGGGGACGGTGCCGAAGGGGCGGGTCAACTGGCCGACTCCATAAGGAAGGAGCGCGTCCAGGGCTGCGCTGCGGTCGGCGTACGCGTGCTGGCCGGGGGCGACCTCGGCGCCTTCGGTGTCGCTGCCCAGCCAGACACTGGACAGCTGGGCGGTCTTCTCCTCGGTGCTCATCCGGGCGAGCAGGTCCGCCGCCCGAGCGTGGGCGGGCAGGGTGGGATCCTGCCATGGCATAACCATGGAATCTCCTCAAGTGCGATGTAAGAGGGGGATGTTGACGGCTGACGACAGGGTCAGCCCTTGGTCGCGCCCATCGTGATGCCGCCGATCAACTGCCGTTCGGCCACCGCGTAGAAGGCGAGCGCGGGTGCCATCGACAGGACGAGGTAGGCGAAGATGCGGGCGGTGTCGCTGGAGTACTGGCCCTGGAACTGCTGGACGCCGACCGGGATCGTCCACCAGGTGGGTTCGCTGAAGACGAGCAGCGGGAGAAGGAAGTTGTTCCAGCTGGTCACCACGGCGAGGACGGAGACGGTGCCGAGCGCGGGCCGCGCCATCGGCAGCAGGATCCGCCAGAAGAAGCTGAATGCGGAGCAGCCGTCGAGCGTGGCCGCCTCCTCCAGCTCGCCGGGAATCTCCCGGAAGAAGTTGCGCAGGATGACGATGGTCATGGGCAGTCCGAACGCGGCCTGCGGCAAGATCACGCCCCACGGGTTGTCGAGCAGGCCGGAGGTGCGCAGGAGCACGAACAGCGGCAGGATCGCCACCGCGAACGGGAACATCAGGCCGGCCGTGAAGAGGGTGAAGAGGAACTCCCTTCCGCGGAAGGCGAACCGGGCGAGGGCGAACGCGGCGAGCGCTGCGGCACCCACCGTCAGCACGGTCGTACCGACGGCGATCAGGGTCGATGAGCCGAGCATGCGCCAGAACGCGCTGTCCCCCAGGATCGAGGTGTAGTTCTTCGTCACCCACGGCGAGGGCAGGCCGAAAGAGTTGCCGGAGAGCTGGTCGGTGGACTTGAAGCCGGAAATGAGCGCGTACAGCAGCGGCGTCACCATGACGACGCCGATCAGCCACACGGTCACGTACAGCGGGAAGGAGCGCAGCCTGCGCCGGCACGTGGCCTCGCGGGCCGTCATCGTGATCCCGGGGGCCGTCTGTGTCGTCATCGGGTTCCCCGCATGTTCGTGAGGGCGCCTTCGGTGTCGCGTCGCAGCACATAGCGCTGGTAGAAGAGCGCAAAGACGAGGCTGATGAGGAACATGACGATCGAGATCGCGCTGGCATACCCCATCTGGTAGCGCTTGAAGCCGAACTGGAACATCGTGACCGCCATGGTCTCGGAGTGGTGGTCGGGTCCGCCCTGCGTCACCACCCACACCAGGTCGAAGAGCTGGATCGCACCGATCACGGACAGGAAGATGCTCATCCGGATGGTCGGTCCGAGCAGGGGCAGGGTGATGTTGCGGAAGCGCTGCCAGGCGTTCGCCCCGTCGATGCGGGCGGCTTCCGCGAGTTCGGCCGGGATGCCCTGCAGTCCCGCCAGGAGCAGCATCATGTGGAATCCGAAGTACTTCCAGGTCATGACCAGGAAGAGGGTCGCCATGACGGTGCTCTGGCCGGCGAACCAGAGGCCGCCGACGCCGTCGAGTCCGACGGCGCCGAGCACCTTGTCGGCGAGCCCGCTGTCCGGCGCGAAGATCATCGAGAACAGCACACCGGTGATGACTTCCGACAGGACGTACGGGGCGAAGAACAGCATCCGGTAGACGGCGCGGCCGCGCAGCTTCTGGTTGAGGAGGACGGCCATGGCGAGCGCGAACGGGAGTTGCAGGCCGAGCGAGAGCGCCACGAGGAGCAGACCGCGCCACAGGTCGCCGAGGAACACCGGGTCCTGGAACAGGCGGGTGAAGTTGTCCACGCCCACGAAGTCCGAAGGTGAGCCGAAGCCACCCCAGTTGAAGAGGGAGACGTAGCCCGCGTACAGGATCGGGACCGCCACGAACACGAGGAACAGAATGAGCCCGGGGACGGTGAAGAGGAAGGCAGTCAGCCAGTCGCGCACCCGCCGGACGAGGGGCCGTCGGTTCCATTCCTGCCCGGCCGGTGGACCCTCCCCCAAGATGGGGTCCGCGTCCTCAATCTGAGTCGAAGCCATCGTCATCTACTGGCTCTTGGCGACCTGGGTGATGGAACGGGCCACCTGCTCCGGGGACTTGGAGCCCGCGATGAGTGCGGCCACGGAGTCGTTGACCTCCTGGCCGACGGCCGGCGGGTAGGCCTGGTCGAGGTAGAGCTGGAAGGCGGTGGCCGCGTTCAGCAGGTCGGAGACGGCCTTGAGGTTGGGATCGGTGAGTGCGTCCCGGGCCTTCGTGTTCACCGGGATCATCCCGCCTTCCTTGACGAGCTTGCGGTTGCTCTCGGGGCCGACGAACCACTTCAGGAAGTCGAGGGCCTCCTTGGGCCCGCCCTTGCGGAGCGCGTAGCCGCCGCCTCCGCCGAAGACGTCGGTGGACTTGCCCTTGCCGCCGTCCACACCCGGGAAGGGGAAGAAGCCGAGGTCATGGCCGATGCCCTTGCCCTCCGACTTCTGCACATTGGGGGCCCACTGGCCCATCAGCTCCATAGCCGCCTTGGCGTTGCCCATGGTGGCGCCCTGACCGGTCGGGCCCGGGTACGCGGCGCCCAGGAAACCCTTCTGGAACGGCTCCAGATCGACGAGTTCCTTGAGGTGCTCGCCCGCCTTGACGAAGTCGTCGCCGTTGAAGTCCTTCGCGTCCGCGGCCTTCTGCATGCCGTCGACC
The DNA here is from genome assembly GCF_053607285.1 of Streptomyces sp. NPDC055140. Taxonomy (NCBI): domain Bacteria; kingdom Bacillati; phylum Actinomycetota; class Actinomycetes; order Kitasatosporales; family Streptomycetaceae; genus Streptomyces; species Streptomyces sp. NPDC055140. The sequence continues at coordinate 105,450 of NZ_JBSGTG010000028.1, forward strand.
CCGGCGATACGGATCGCCAGATACGCCCAGTAGTACATGCCGGGCCACTTCTCCTTGCCTGCGAGGGCGATCGGCGTGATGCCGGCGGCCTTGAGTTTCTTGACGGCGTCGAGGAGCTCGGACCAGGTCGTGGGCGGGGCGTCGATCTTGGCCTTCTTGAAGAGCGCCTTGTTGTACCAAAAGCCCACGGCTCCGATGTCGTCAGGAATGGCGTACGTCCTGCCGTCGAACTCGTACGCCTTGCGCGAAGCGGGTACCAGATCGTCGATCCAGTCCTTGACCTGGTCGGTGATGTCCTCGGTGAGACCGGCCTCAGCCTGCTGCTTGAGGACGCCGCCGCCCCAGGTGTTGTACAGGTCGGGCAGCTTCCCCGTGCCGACGAGGGCCGTCATCTTCGACTTGAAGGCGTCGTTCTCCAGCGGCACGAGCTTGATCTTGACCTTGGGATGCGCCTTCTCGTACGCCTTGGCCTGCTCGGGCCACAGGTGCTTGCCGGGCTCAGTGGTCTGGATGTGCCACCACTCGAAGACCGTCCTGCCCTGGCTGTCCGTGCCGCCGCCGGAGTCGGAGTCCCCGCAGGACGTGAGCACGGCGGTGCCCAGACCCGCGACGGAGACCACTCCGAGGAGGCGGCGACGGGAGAAAGAAGAAGGGGCAGTGTCTGGCATGGCTCACCTTCCGGAACAAATCCGAGAACTATCGGGAGATGGCCACGGAAATTACGGGCATGCGTCGGGGGTGTCAACGGCCTTAACAAAATAGGTCGTTGACACCCCCCGGGAGGGTTATGTTCCGCTACGCCCCGCGCGGCGGTGCCGTACTCGCCCGTACGACCAGCTCGGTGGCGAGTTCCACGCGCGGTGAGGCGGGTGCGACGGACCGTGCTAGGTCGAGGACGACCCGCGCCGCCAACTTGCCCATGTCGGAAAGGGGTTGGCGGACCGTGGTGAGCGGCGGGGACAGCCAGCGCATCTCCGGCAGGTCGTCGAAGCCGACGACGCTCATGTCCTCCGGCACGCGCAACCCTCGGCTACGCAGTGCCTCGATCGCGCCGAGCGCCATCTGGTCGCTCGCCGCGAACACCGCGGTGGGCGGGTCGTCCAGGTCGAGCAGCTGGTTGCAGCCGGTGAACCCGGACGCGTGGTAGAAGTCGCCGGGCACGATCAGGGCGTCGCTGACGGGCACGCCGGCGACATCGAGCGCGGCCCGGTAGCCATCGAGCCTGGCCCGGGAGCACAGCAGCCGGGGAGGCCCTTCGATGAATCCGATCCTGCGGTGGCCCAGACCGAGCAAGTGCTCGGTCGCGGCCATGCCGCCCGCCCAGTTGGTGGCGCCGATGGTCGGCTCCTCGGACGCGGGCGACCCGGCCGGGTCGACGACCACCAACGGCACGCCCAGGCGCCGCAGTTCATCGTGCAGGCCCGGCTCCAGGACCGAGGTCACGAGGATCACGCCGTCCGAGGCGCGGGCCCGCAGATTGGTCATCCACTGGCGCGCGGCGCCCGCCCGGTCGTGGATCGCGGAGACCACCGTACCCACGCCCGACTCGTGCGCGACCTCCTCCACGCCCCGGATGATCTCCACGGCCCAGGGGCTGTCCAGATCGTTGAAGACCAGGTCGAGCAGGGCCGCCCGGGTCCCGGGCGCGGTCGGCCTGCGCCGGTAGCCGTGCCGGTGCAACAGGTCCTCGACCCGGGCCCGGGTGGCGGGCGAGACGTCGGAGCGCCCGTTGACGACCCGCGAGACGGTCGGCACCGAGACCCCGGCCTCCCGCGCGATCTCGGTGATCGTCACCTTGGCCGGCCCGTCCGGGCTCCGTGTGCCTGTCCTGCGTCGAGCGCCTTCCCCGGCCACCATCCCCACCTCCGTGATCGCCTCCCGGAAAACGCCCGGGTGTCTTCCGGAAACCGTAGGACATGCCGTCGGCTGCTCGCCGGTCGCCCCGTACTTCCGTCCGACTCCTCGAACGTCCCCTGCCTGACATCGCCGGGCGGCCGCCCAGCAGTGACACCGTGACAAGCACCACCCCCGGTCAGGGCCACCGGGAAGTCCGCGTCCGCGCCCGTTCGGGGCAAACTCGGCGACGCCCGGCGGGAATTCGGGCGTGCAGGCCGCATCGGGTGTGCCACCTTCCGTGCACCCCATCGGCGGCGGGCCGCGGGAGGTATCGACCCAGCTCCCTCGCAGGCTGAACAGGTTGTCGAAGGGAACGTTCCAGCAGATCAACGATGCCGTCGTCGACCAGGGCATACCCGTCGTCATGGGCTGGCCGACCGGCATTCGGGGCGCAGCTGGGTGTGAGATCGAGCACAACGGCGACGGCTGGCTGTGGGAGTGCAGCGCCCGTGCCGACGCCGCCTCCCTGACCCATTCCGGCCCGAACGACGCTCGGCACGGCTGGTCGTACCGCCTTGAGCCGGGCGAAACCTTCCGCACGGTTCCCGTCGCCGCTGCGTTGAGCGAAGACGACGGCGTGGACGGGGCGTTCGCCGCGCTCACTCGCTACCGCCGCGCCATTCGCCGCCCGCGCCCCGCCAACGCGAACCTGCCGGTCGTCTTCAACGACTTCATGAATTGCCTCATGGGAGACCCGAGCACGGCGCGGCTGCTCCCCACATCGACGCGGCCGCCGCGGCGAGTACTTCATGACCGACACCGGATGGCACGCAGACCAGGACGACGACTGGTGGAACAGAGATCTGGTCCTATCCCACGGCCGCCGACTGCCTGGGCGAGATGGCCTTCACCATGGCCGACTCCCTCTTGGGGCGTATCCATCTGCCGGGCCGCCTGCCTGAACTCACCACTGATGCACGGGGCTTGGTGCACGAGGCGGTGGCGACGTACAAGGCGATCCCGGACCGAACTGCCGGGCGCCCTGCCCTCCTGGCCCTGGGCCTTCCCGCCTGGGGCGCCCCGTGGACGGCCCTCGCCATGCGCGCCCTCGACGACGGCACCACCTACCTGACGGTGTGGCGCCGCCCCGGAGCAGACGAGACCGTCACGCTTCCCCTGCCGAGCCTTCGGGACACGCCGGTCCGCGTCGAGGCGCTGCAACCGGGATCCACCAAAGCGCTGACCGAGTGGCAGCCCCTGGCGCCGAGCTGAGTGTGTCGCTCTCCACAGCACCATCGGCTGTGGTGTTCCGAGTCACTCGTCTGTGAAGCCACCCGGCACAGAGGCGCCGCTCACGACCGCGCTCCTCCCTCGACGATCCGCTCGAAGAAGAACTCATGCTTGAGGAAGGAGACGTCGTACTCACGGCCCGGGGAGGGCGGGATCAACTGGGAGACCTGAAACAGCCGCCAGCCGTCGAGGAGGGCCTCGACTCCCGTCTCGTAGGGCGGTTCGTCGCTGTCCCCCGCGGTCGGGGTGGTGCGGCCAGTCCCGTCGTAGCGCGACCAGCCGACGACCGGGGAGTCCAGAGCGGAGGTCGACAGGTACAGCACCAACACCTGTTGCCGCAGCGTCGCAGCCGGAGTGGTCGTGTGGGTGGTCATACGGCTGCCTCCTGGGGGCGATTGGCGGTTCTGGTCACCCAGTGGTCGATGTCGAACGCGTCGTCACCGGTGAGCTCGCGCCACAGCAGGACGCGGTTGTATCGCTCGAGCCGACCCGAAGCCTGCTCGTACCACGGGAACGTCACGTCCAGTTCGGTGCGCACGCCGGGGTCGTGCAGGTCCGAGGTGTCCCACAGGAGTCGCTGCCGAACCTGGGGGTTGAACCGGATCTTGAACATGTAGCGGCGGATGCCACTGTCATTGCGGCGGCCGCCGTGCCAGAGTCCGTGGTGCAGGAACACCACGGTGCCGGCCGGACAGACGAGCCGGTCCTGGCCGCGCAGGTTCTGGTAACGGCCGCTGTCGGACTCGTTGGTCCGCCGCAGATGGCTGCCAGGCACGCTGAGCGTGCCGCCCATCTCCAGGGTCACCTGCTGCGGGTAGTACATGAGTTGGACGTCGAAGGCGTCCGGCCGTACGTCGATGATGGCGTCCGCGTACAGCGGCTGGGCCTCGCCTCCGCCGGGCTCGCGGAGGTGCACGGCGTGGTGGTCCACGGTCGGCTCCGGCCTCACCAGGCTTCCCAACGCCCCTGCCACCGCCGGCAGTTCGATCAGGCGGCGGGCGAACGACCCCGGCTCGAAGGCCCGGCTCACCGGCGTTCCGTACGGCACCGGCGAAACGCCGTCCGCGAGGACGCGCAGCGCCTCGCCGTTCATCTCGGGCGGCACCACCGCCCCGGCAGCTCGAACTCGTCCACGTGGCCGGCCGGGCCGTGCACGCCGATGCCGATGGCCGCGAGGACCGGCGGAGCGTCGAGTCGTACCCAAGCCGTTCGCGGGAGCGGGAGTTCAGTCACGGTGCCTCGCGGGATCGGTGTCGGGTCCGGGCCGACCGAGTCTGCACGACGGCGTCTTCACGTGCCGCTCCGAACTCGGTCTCCCGCCGATGGCCAGAACATGTACCTGCTCTTCGCCGGTGACAACGGCAAGATCTACCGGGCGAGCATGCCGATCGGGAACTTCCCGGGCAACTTCGGCTCGTCGTACACGACGGTCATGAGCGACACACCGGCCAACCTGCTCGAGGCGCCGCAGGTCTACAAGGTTCAGGGCCAGAACCAGCACCTCATGATCGTCGAGGCGCTGGGTGCGAAGGGCCGCTACTTCCGCTCGTTCACGGCCAACAGCCTGAGCGGCAAGTGAGGGCGGTGGGAAGGCTCACGTCGTCCGCGGGAGCTGGGGAGGCGACGGTGTACGGCACAGGCGCGAAGCTGTTGGCGGGCGCCATGGCGGCGCTCTGCCTGGTGCTCATCGGCCCCAGCGCGCCGAGCGGCGCCCTGGTCTCCGCGCCCCTGCCGACCGGGGCCGCCGAGGACGTCGTGCCGAACCGGGTCATGACGTGGAACATCTGCAACCCCTGCGGGAGCGGGAACAACGCCGGGCGGGCTGCGGAGATCGCCACGTACGCGCCGCAGGTCATCGGGCTGCAGGAGGCGTGCGTACGGGACGTCACGGAGATCCGGGACCGTCCCAAACGCTTATACGGGCTGACCTACCACGTCAAGTACGGGTCGGTGCTGCGCAATTGGTGGCGTTGCGGGGGCTGACCGTGGAGTCCGGGTGGCTTCGGGCAGGCGATCCTGTCGGCGGCGCCGATGACGCACCACGAAGTCGTGGAGTACCCCGAGGGCGGTTCCGAGGACCGCGGCTACATGGCTGTCACCACCCTGGTGAGCGGCCGGCCGGTCCGCGTCTTCAACACCCACCTTGCCCAGCGGCGCCAAGAGGATGTGCGGGCGGCGCAGGTTCCCGTACTCGCCGCCGAAGTGGCCCGGCGCGAAAGGGCGATCGTCCTCAGCGACTTCAACGCGACTCCGAGCGCCCCCGAACTCAGCCGGATGTGGGCCGTGGCCACGAGCACGGGCCAACAGTGCCGCCCCTCCCCCAACGCAGCCTGGGAACCGACCACCGACTGGCACCTGACGTTCGACTACGTCTTCCTGCGCGGCATCGCCCCGCGCACGCAGCGGGTGCATCCCAGCCCGTGCTCGGACCATCACCTGACGCAAGTCGATCTGGAAACCAACTCCGTCAAACAGGGCCGTGAGCCTGGCCTGCATCCCCAACCTGCGCCGCGTGGATTCTCTGCCCAGACCCCGACGTACCGGAGGCCCCATGACCGAGCAACGCCGACTCACGGGACGCGGCGGGCGGCTGCACGTCATGACGTTCAACCTCCGCTACGCCTCCGACTCCTCGCCCCACTCCTGGGCAGACCGACGCCCGGTGATGCGTGCCCTGCTCCGCGAGGAACGGCCGCACAGCCTCGGTACGCAGGAAGGCCTGTGCCACCAACCCCAGGACATCCACGCCGACTTGGGTGAACACTACGCCTGGATCGGTACGAGCAGAGCGGGCGGGAGCCGGGACGAGTTCGCCGCGCTCTTCTATGACACACGGCGGCCGCGGCCCATCGCGTACGACCACTTCTGGCTCTCCGACACCCCGGAACTGATCGGCTCGACGACCTGGGGCAACTCGGCGGTCCGGATGGCCAGGTGGGTGCGTTTCGTCGATCTGTCGGACGGCGGCAAGGAGTTCTACGTCCTCGCCACCCACCTCGATCACCACGTGCAAGTGGCTCGCGTGAAGTCGGTCGAGCTGATCGCCTCGCGCATCGCGGCCCTGGACACGTCCTGCCGCTGCTGATGACCGGTGACTTCAACGTCGCCGCGCACGGCAATCCGGTCTACGGCCAGCTCCTCGCCCTGAGCCTCAAGGACACCTGGGACGCGGCCGCGACCTTCCACGGTTACCGTCCGCTCGTCCCGGACGGCGACCGCATCGACTGGATCCTCGCCACGGCCGGCGTGACCGTGCAATCCGCCACCATCAACATGTACGAGCAGCGCGGCCAGTACCCCAGCGATCACCTGCCGGTGCAAGTGAGCCTGACACTGGCGTGAAACGCGTGACGGCCGGCGTTGACCGCGGTGAGCAGGCCGGTCCCGAGGGCCGCCACCGCCACGGCGGCGACCCTGGACCATCAGCGATGTCTTCGTGGAGGGGCGGGAGCCGCACCGTAGGACTTCATCAGGTGCGGGTCCAGTGCTGGTTGCTACCGTTCGAGCACGTGTAGAGCTGGATCAGGGTGCCGTTGGCGGTGCCGGCCGAGACGGCGTCGAGGCAGAGGCCGGACTGGACGCCGACGATGGAACCGTCGGAGTTGAGGCGCCATTTCTGGTTGTCGGCGCCCCAGCAGCTGTAGATCTGGACTTTGGCACCGTTGCCGGTGCCGCCGGCGTCCAGGCACTTGTTGCCGTAGACCTTGAGCTCACCGGCGTCGGTGTACGTCCACTGCTGGTTGGTGCCGTTGTTGCAGTCCCAGAGCTGGAGCTGGGTGCCGTCGGTGGTGCTGCTGCTGGGCACGTCCACGCAGCGGCCCGACCCGACGCCCTTGATCTGTCCGGAACCCGAAGGGGGCGTGGTGGAGCCGCCGTTGAGTGCGTTGAGGACCGCGGTGTAGGCGGGCTTCTTGCTGCCGTCGCCGTTGAACAGCAGCGGCGTGTCCTGCGAGCGCCAGGAGTCGGTGTCACGCACGCCCCAGACGGTGATGCCGAGGCAGCGCGAGACGGCCAGGCAGTCGTTGGTCACGTTGGCGTAGGTCGTGGACGAGGCGCCCTGGATGTCGAGTTCGGTGATGGCCACATCGACGCCGAGGGCGGCGAAGTTCTGCAGGGTGGTGCGGAAGTTGCTGTTGTAGGGGCTGCCGCTGTTGAAGTGCGACTGGAAGCCGACGCAGTCGATCGGCACGCCGCGCTGCTTGAAGTCCTTGACCATGGCGTACATGGCCTGGGTCTTGGCCCAGGTCCAGTTCTCGACGTTGTAGTCGTTGTAGCAGAGCTTGGCGGCAGGGTCGGCGGCGCGCGCGGTGCGGAAGGCGACCTCGATCCAGTCATTGCCGGTGCGCTGCAGGTTGGAGTCGCGCCGGGCGCCCGAACTGCCGTCGGCGAAAGCCTCGTTCACGACGTCCCACTGGGCGATCTTGCCCTTGTAGTGGCCCATAACGCCGTTGATGTGGTCGATCATCGCCTGGCGCAGGGTGCCGCCGCTGAGGCTCTGCATCCAGCCGGGCTGCTGAGAGTGCCAGGCCAGGGTGTGACCGCGCACCTTCTTGCCGTTCTGTACCGCCCAGTTGTAGACGCGGTCACCGCCGGTGAAGTTGAACTGGCCCCGCTGCGGTTCGGTGGCGTCGATCTTCATCTCGTTCTCGGGCGTCACCATGTTGAACTCACGGCCCGCGATCGACGTGTACGCCGAGTCGCCCAGCCTGCCCGAGGCGATGGCGGTGCCGAAGTAGCGGCCGCTCTGCGCCGCCGCGGCACCGAGCGTGCTCTCGGCGGCGTGTGCTCTCGGTGGGGCGGCCAGCGCGCCGACCGCAACTAAGACGCCGACGACCAGCGCCAACAGCAGACCGCGGGTCTTCCGGCGGATATCGGGTCTGGAAAGGGCGTACGAGCGCATGACTGTGCCTCCAAGGTAGAAATCACGGAAGGACGGTAGGACTGAAGCGCAGGGGAATGCGTCTTCCGCCCCCACTCCGCAGACGGACGGAGCGGCGGGCCGGAACCCGGGCGGTACGGAATCTCGACCGGAACGGACGGCAGAGCGTCCAGGCCGACATGGTTCGAAATCCTGAACTATGGCCGGTGTCTCAGACAGGGATGATTGAGGCTTGACGATGACTCGTCAAGCCTCACCGCGGAAGAAGTTTCCGTTCCTTGCCCGAAACTTTCCGGAATCCCAGTGAGCCGACGGCGAACTCCTGACATCACTGCCGGTGGACGCCGTAGGGCCGGGTCGGGGCGTTGTGCGCGGCGTTTCCGGTTGGCGCGACAGCTTGTCGAGCCCAAGGCGGGAGGTGCCGTTTGTAGACAGATCGGCTTCGGGCCTTGACCGGAGGGCCTCGCATTCCTAGCTTGTGGCGTCAATGAGTCCGGGAACTTTCCGAAAGTTTTCGGGATCGCCCCCGCCCCTCAAGGAGTCCCCCTGATGTGGTTCCGCCATCCGTCCCCGGTCCGCCTGAGACGCTTACTCGCCGTCCTTGCGCCCTTCCTGCTCGTGGCCACCTTCCTCGGTGCCCATCCCGCCAGCGCGGCGACCGTAGACCCCAACGCCTCGTATGTGTTGGTCAACCGCAACAGCGGCAAGGCCCTGGATGTCTACAACCTGGCGACCGACGACGGCGCCCGCATCACCCAGTGGGCCAGGAACGATCAGCCCCAGCAGCAGTGGCAGTTCGTCGATTCCGGGGACGGCTACTACCGCATCAAGTCCCGCAATTCGGGCAAGGTGCTGGACGTCCACAACTGGTCCACCGCGAACGGCGGCGCGATCGACCAGTGGACCGACCTGAACGCCACGAATCAGCAGTGGCGGCTGGCCGACAGCTTGGACGGCTACGTCAGGCTCATCTCTCGCCACAGCAACAGGGCCCTCGAAGTACAAGGCGCCTCCACCGCCGATGGCGCGAACATCGTCCAGTACGACGACTGGGGCGGCACCAACCAGCAGTGGAAGCTCGTCAAGGTCGGCGGGGACACCCCCGGCGCCTGCGATCTTCCGTCGACGTACCGCTGGACCTCCACGGGCGCGCTGGCACAGCCCAAGCCGGGTTGGGCCTCGCTCAAGGACTTCACCGTCGTCCCGTACAACGGCAAGCAGCTCGTCTACGCGACGACGCACGACACGGGGACGAGTTGGGGTTCGATGAACTTCGGCCTGTTCACCAACTGGTCGGACATGGCCTCGGCCAGCCAGAACACGATGTCTTCCGCCACCGTCGCGCCCACGCTCTTCTACTTCGCGCCGAAGAACATCTGGGTGCTCACCTACCAGTGGGGCGGGACCGCCTTCTCCTACCGGACGTCGAGCGACCCCACCAACCCGAACGGCTGGTCATCACCGCAGGTGCTCTTCTCCGGAAGCATCACCGGCTCCGGAACAGGACCCATCGACCAGACGCTCATCGGTGACGGGACGAACATGTACCTGTTCTTCGCCGGCGACAACGGCAAGATCTACCGGGCCAGCATGCCGATCGGGAACTTCCCGAGCAGCTTCGGCGCGAACTCGACAGTGGTCATGAGCGATACGACGAACAACCTGTTCGAAGCTCCGCAGGTCTACAAGCTCCAGGGCCAGAACCGCTACCTCATGATGGTCGAGGCGATCGGCTCGCAGGGCCGCTACTTCCGCTCGTTCACCGCCACCAGCCTGAACGGCTCGTGGACACCCCAGGCCGCGACCGAGAGCAACCCCTTCGCCGGCAAGGCCAACAGCGGCGCCACCTGGACCAACGACATCAGCCACGGCGAACTGCTCCGCACCAGCGCCGATCAGACCATGACCGTCGACCCCTGCAATCTGCAGTTGCTCTACCAAGGACGCAGCCCCAACACCGGCGGCGACTACGGCCTCCTGCCCTACCGTCCGGGTCTGCTGACACTGCAGCGCTGACGGCGTGACACGGGTCCTGCTCCGGTAGGGAGCCGGCGGGGGGGGGGGGGGGGCCAGTCGCCCCCCCCCCCCCCCACCCCCCACCACCCCGCCACGATGAAAAGCACCGAGCC
>NZ_JBSGTG010000028.1:115593-117907 GCF_053607285.1 Streptomyces sp. NPDC055140
CGGCCGGGCGGCGGGCGCGCCCGGGGCCCGCCCGGGGGCGGGGGGGGGGGGGGGCCGCGGGCCCCCCCCCCCCCCCCGCCCCGGTCACGCGACAACGCCGGGCACATGTGCACTGCCACTGCGCCTGGGACGCGGCGGAGTGCCTGCACCATAGTGGCAGGCGGTGGCGGCGGCCTGGTGGTGACGCCGCCAGGCGGTCCAGTGCAGCATGTGGTCGCGGTCGCGGGACAGGTGCGGGCAGGACGAGGACGCGCAGGAGGCGTAGGAGTTCGGGGCAGGTCAGCGGGATGAGCCGGGCCGGCTGTGCCTCGCCGGTCTTCTCGCTGGCCGCCGCGAGGGTCAGGGCGAGGACCGTGGTGGCGATCAGGGAGAACAGTGACCAGCGCATCCAGGAGTTCCAGCATGTCACCTGGCCCTGGTCCAGGCCGGCGTGACCCTTGGCGAGCTGGAAGGTCTCCTCGATCCGCCACCAGCGGCAGATGATCTCCACGAGCGTGGCCAGAGTGACGGGGCCCGGTGCCCAGCAGCGGAAGTAGGAGACCTCGCCCGTGTAGCGGTGGCGGGCGACTAGAACGCTGGTGCCTGCATCCTGTCCGTCGAGGGTGTCGTCGGCGCGGATGTCGAGCCAGGCCCAGTCGTACTCGCGCCGCCCCTTGGTGCCGTGACCGGTGGCCAGGCGCATCCACTGTGCAGGCCGCACCTTGTTGAGCATCTTGCGGGCTTCCCTCGACGGCCGGTCCCGTCCGTGACCTGATGGGTGGCCGCGACGCCCACGGTGTAGCCCAGGTTCAACGCCCTTATGTCCCGGCGCAGTTCACGCCCGCAGTAGACCTCGTCGGCAGCGAACCAGCGGGCTGGCATCCCGGCCGCGAGCGCCTCGGTGACCATCGCCAGCGCCTGCTGCGGCTCGGTGGCGAAGACGACCTCGTCCGGCACGCCGGCTAACAGGCGTCGTTCCTCGTCCGCAGCCCAGTCCGCCGGGAGATACAAGGCCCGGTCGAGCAGCACGCGGGTGGTGACGGTGACCACCGCGAGGTGGACGGCGACCTGGCACAGTCCCACACCACCCAGGGCTTGTCTCTGAATAACTGTCAGAGTTGATCTGCCTGGTGGTGCTCGTCGGACAGGCGGGCTCGGATCTGATACAGGGTGCGGGCTGGCGATCCGGGCAACGGTGCGATGACGATGCGGTGCAGGTCCAGGAGGCGGTGGCCGTCTTGGAACTGGTTGGAGTGAGACTGATCCTTTGGAGTGGACACCCTGACAATGGATCTTGAGGATCCATGGGATGTCCAGGTGGGACGCAAGTCTCCGTATCCGGCGAAGTTCAGGAAGGACGCCGTCGCGCTGTACCGAGCCGCGGGCGGTAGGCGGACGTACGCGTCGGTGGCCGGGGATCTCGGGATCACTGCCGAGTCCTTGCGGACGTGGGTCCGCAAGGAATCAGAGGAGTCGGCGCCTGCTGGCTCCGACGGCGGCGGGCCAAGTCCGGCCGAGGAGCCGGCCCGGCTGCGTGAGGAGAACAAGCGGCTGCGCAAGGCGGAAGCCGAGTAGCAGCTGAAGCGCGAGATCCTGCGCCGGGCAGCCGCGTATTTCGCTCGGGAGGTGAAGTGAGTCCCCGCCGCTGGGACTTCATCTCCGATATCCGCGCCGACTTCGGCGCCAAGCGGCTCTGTCGGGTCCTGGACGTCTCCCGCTCCAGCTACTTCCGCCACCAGGCCACCGCCCCTGCCCGCGCCGGGCGCCAGACCGAGGAGGAGCGGACGGTGGCTGAGATCCGCGAGATCCATGCCGAGCACCAGGGCGCCTATGGCGCCTCGCGCGTGCATGCCGAACCGCGGGCCTGCGGCCGGCGGGCCAACCGCAAACGCGGCACACGGCTGATGCGAGTCAACCACATCGTCGGCCGGCACCTGCGGCGCAAGAAGCGCACCACGATCACGGACAAGACAGCGCCGCCGGTTTTGGACCTGGTGATGCGTGACTTCACCGCGACGGCGCTGAACAGCAAGTGGTGCGGCGACATCACGTATATAGCCGTCGGCTCAACGTGGATGTATCTGGCCACGGTCATCGACATCTGCCGGCGCCCCGTGATCGGCTGGTCGATCGCCGACCACATGCGCACCTCCCTGGTCGCCGACGCGATCGAGATGGCGGTCGCCACCCGAGGCGGCCAGGTGCGCGGGGCCGTGTTTCACACGGACAGGGGCGCCCAGGGCGGATTCAACTGGTCGTCGCAACACCTTGATCACGGAGGTATGCGATGGAACGAGACCAGAAGCAGAAGGTGCCGGAGGCGCCTGCGGGAGCG
>NZ_JBSGTG010000029.1:0-110456 GCF_053607285.1 Streptomyces sp. NPDC055140
ACGCCCTCCCCACTGCTATTTAATCCGGGTCCCCGCTTGAAATGGTGGGTGGGGGGGGGGGGGGCCGCAGTGGCCACCCCCTCCTCCTCGCTCACGTCCTGCCCGTCGGGGCTAGTCGGTGCCGGACTCCATCGCGGCGCGGTCCAGGAGCTCGTCGTCCTCGGAGACCTCGCCACGGGAGGCGATGACCTCGGCGCCACCCTCCGGCATTGCGCCGATCAGGCCGGTCGCCGCCGCCTGCGCGGCGCCGATCAGCTCGGGGTGCGTCGTGCCGACGATGCCGAGGCCCGCGTACTGCTCGAGCCGGGCGCGCGAGTCGGCGATGTCGAGGTTGCGCATGGTGAGCTGGCCGATCCGGTCCACGGGGCCGAAGGCCGAGTCCTCGGTGCGCTCCATCGACAGCTTGTCCGGGTGGTAGCTGAACGCCGGGCCGGTGGTGTTGAGGATCGAGTAGTCCTCACCCCGCCGCAGCCGCAGCGTCACCTCGCCGGTGACGGCCGAGCCGACCCAGCGCTGCAGCGACTCGCGGACCATCAGTGCCTGCGGGTCCAGCCAGCGGCCCTCGTACATCAGCCGCCCGAGGCGCCGGCCCTCGTTGTGGTACTGCGCGAGGGTGTCCTCGTTGTGGATCGCGTTCACGAGACGCTCGTACGCGGCGTGCAGCAGCGCCATGCCCGGGGCCTCGTAGATGCCGCGGCTCTTCGCCTCGATGATCCGGTTCTCGATCTGGTCGGACATGCCCATGCCGTGGCGGCCGCCGATCGCGTTCGCCTCCATGACCAGGTCGACGGCGGAGGCGAACGCCTTGCCGTTGATCGTCACCGGGCGGCCCTGCTCGAAGCCGATCGTCACGTCCTCGGCGGCGATCTCCACCGACGGGTCCCAGAACCGCACGCCCATGATCGGCTGAACGGTCTCCACGCCGGTGTCGAGGTGCTCCAGCGTCTTGGCCTCGTGGGTGGCGCCCCAGATGTTGGCGTCGGTCGAGTACGCCTTCTCGGTGCTGTCGCGGTACGGCAGGTCGTGGGAGACCAGCCACTCCGACATCTCCTTGCGGCCGCCGAGTTCCGTCACGAAGTCGGCGTCGAGCCACGGCTTGTAGATGCGCAGGTGCGGGTTGGCCAGCAGGCCGTAACGGTAGAACCGCTCGATGTCGTTGCCCTTGAACGTCGAGCCGTCGCCCCAGATCTGGACGTTGTCCTCGAGCATCGCCCGTACCAGCAGGGTGCCGGTGACGGCGCGGCCCAGCGGCGTCGTGTTGAAGTAGGCACGGCCGCCCGAGCGGATGTGGAACGCGCCGCACGCGAGCGCGGCCAGGCCTTCCTCCACCAGCGCCGCACGGCAGTCGACCAGGCGCGCGATCTCGGCACCGTAGGTCTTGGCACGGCCGGGCACCGACGCGATGTCGGGCTCGTCGTACTGGCCGATGTCGGCGGTGTAGGTGCACGGGACGGCACCCTTGTCGCGCATCCACGCGACCGCGACGGAGGTGTCGAGGCCGCCCGAGAAGGCGATGCCGACGCGCTCGCCGGCGGGAAGGGAGGTGAGAACCTTAGACATAGGAAGAGTATGCATCCCAAAGAATGATTATGCAAAGGGGGGTGTCCCTTTGCGACGCCTTCTTCTGTGACGCCTCCTTCATCGTGAACGCGGAGAAGGCGCGGCGCACCGCGGGGCGACCCGGGTTCAGGCCGCTTATCCCTGGGCGTCCCCGACGATCCCGTAGGTGAGCGCCGCGAGGCCGTCGCCGACGGTGCGGGTGTCGAGGAGGCGCAGCGACAGCTCGTCGCCTGTCTCGCCGAAGAGGCGCTCGCCGGCCCCCAGCACGACCGGGTGGACGATCAGCCGCAGCTCGTCGGCCAGGCCGTGCTCGAGCAGCGTGCGCACGAGCCTGCGGCTGGCATAGACGACGATGTCCCCGTCCAGCTCCCGCTTCAGTTTCGAGACCTCGGCGACCACCTCGCCGTCGAGGACCGACGAGTTGTTCCACACGGGGTCGACGAGGGTCGAGGACACGACGTATTTGGGCAGGGCGTTCAGCCGCTCCGCCCACGCGCCGCTCCGGGACGGCCACCGGGCCGCGAACCACTCGTAGGTCCGCCGGCCGAGCAGCAGCGCCTCCGTGCCGAGCGCCTCGTCGAACTCGACCTTGGTCCACTCCAGCCGGTCCTTGTCCGCCATCCGGTCGAACCAGCCCCCGCGCCTGAAGCCCTCCTCGCCGGTCGGGTCCTGGACGACCCCGTCGAGCGAGACGTTCTCGCTGATCACGATTTTTCCCATGTCGGTCTCCTTCGGTACGGGCTAGTGTCGGGGCGGCGCGTGACCCAAGAGGAGTGAGAAATGCCCGGTCGTACGCGCACGCTTTGACGCTGCAGGCCGTGATCGGCCCGTCATCGCGTGCTGCCCTTGTCGCGTGGCACAGCGAGCTCTCTCCTGCCTGAACCGTCGGTGCGCCTTCTGCGCGCCCGGTGGCGGGCCTCGTCGTCTGCACTGCAAGGGTTCCCTGTGCCCTCCGCGTCCTCTGGTTCGTCTGCGTCCTCTGGGTCCTCCGGTTTCTCTGCGGGATCCGCTTCCTCCGCCGGATCCGCTTCCGATCGGCCTGCTTCCCCAAGCCTGTGGCGGGACCGTGACTTCCGCCGACTCTGGGTGGGCCAGACGGTCTCCCAACTCGGCGAACACACAACTCTGGTGGTGCTGCCGCTCTGTGCCGTCCTGACGCTCGGCGCCGGCGCCGGTGAGCTCGGCGTCCTGCGCGCGGTGGGGCAGGCGCCGATCCTGCTGCTGTCGCTCCTGGCCGGCGCGTGGGTGGACAGGTGGCGGACCCGCACGGTGATGGTGCTGGCCGACGTGGGCCGCGCGCTGGTCCTGGGCGCCGCCGCCGCGGCAGGGCTCCTCGGCGCGCTCGGCCTGCCCGTGCTGCTCGTGACCGGCTTCGCCGTCGGGGCCTTCTCCGTGTTCTTCGACGTGGCCTACCAGGCATCTCTCGTACGGCTCGTAGAACGCGATCAGCTGGTGCGGGGCAACAGCGCGCTGGAGGGCAGCCGCTCCGCCGCCCAGATCGCCGGCCCCGCACTCGGCGGGGCGCTGGTCTCACTCCTGACGGCGCCGATCGCTGCCGCTTCCGGCGCTCTCCTCTTCGCGCTGTCGTTCCTGTCGATCCGACGGATCCGCCGCGGCGAGTCGGTCCAGGAGCCCACGCAAGAGCGCTCGCAGCGTCTCCAGGAGCCCACTCGACCGGCCTCGCAACGCCCTCCGCGGGTGTGGCGGCGGATCCGCGAGGGCCTTCGCTTCGTCGTCGGCGACACCTCGCTGCGGGCCGTGTGCCTTGCCTCGGCCGCGTTCCAGTTCTCGCTGGCGGCGACGATGACCGTCTATCTGCTCTTCCTGCCACGGGAACTGCATCTGTCCGGCACGGAGATCGGTCTCGCGCTCGCGGCAACGGGGCCGGGCGCGCTCCTCGGCTCGCTGCTGGCCGCCCGCCTGCCGGGCCGGTTCGGGCACGGTGTGGTGCTCGTGTCCGCGGCGGCACTCGGCGACGGCGTGTTCCTGTGTGTGCCCGCGCTGCACGGCTCCTCCGCGGCGACGGTTCTCGCCCTCGTCGCGGTCAACCTCGTGTTCGGGACCTTCGGCCAGCTGGTGAACGTCACGGTGATGGGCGTCCGGCAGGCCCTGACCCCGGACGGGATGCAGGGCCGGGCGGCGGCGACCATCACGTTCGTCGGCATGGGCCTGACCCCGCTCGGCTCCCTGCTCGGCGGTTTCCTCGCGGACGAGTGGGGGCTGCGCCCCAGCCTCGCGGTGACGGCGGCAGGGATGCTGCTGTCCCCGTTGCTGATGGCGCTGTCCCCGCTGGCACGCCTGGGACGGACGCTGCCGGTGCGCCGGGCTGTCATGGACTGATGCGGCAGCCAGGTTCCTCCGGGCGGGGTGCTGACCCCGTTCCTGGACGGGGCGGGTCTCAGGCGGTCCTTATCGACCGGTTTTCCTTGAACCGGCTGTAGATGCGCTCCGGCGTCAGGGGCAGTGCGCGACAGCGAACGCCCGTGGCGTCGTGGAGCGCGTTCGCCAGTGCGGGGGCCACCGGGTTGATGCAGCATTCCGCCATTCCCTTCGACCGCATGGGCCCGAAGGAATCCGCCGACTTCGCCAGGAGCAGTTCCGTGCGGGGGACGTCGGCGTAGGTGGGGATGCGGTAGTTGCGGAGGTTCGGGTTGGCCATGGCTCCGCCCGCGTCGACCTGGTAGTTCTCGGTCAGCGCGAAGCCGATGCCCTGGGCCACCCCGCCCTCCACCTGACCCCGGACCTGCGCCGGGTTGATGACGACGGCCGCGTCGGTGGCCTGAACGCTGTAGAGGATGCGGATCTCGCCCGTCACCTGGTGCACCGCGATCTTGAATCCCTGCGTGTTGGACACGACGCTCCGGGGCGATCCATAGGCCTTGCGTGCGGCGGTGAACCGGATTCCGCGCGCGCGGGCCAGCGCGACGAGTTCGGCCAGCGGCACGTGCTGGTCCCCGCAGACGACTTCCCCGTCGCCCAGTGAGCACATGACCACGTGGACACCCGTGTGCGCGGCGGCGAATTCGAGAATGCGGTCGCGTACGGCGTTGGCCGCGCGGAGTACGGCGTTGCCCGCCACGAAGAGTCCCGCGCTCGCGAACGCGCCCGTGTCGAATCCCGTGCGGTCGGTGTCCGACTGCACAAGGCGAATACGCGAAGGCGTCGTCCCCAGTTGGGTGGCCGCGATCTGGACGTGCGCGGTCGATGTGCCCTCGCCGAACTCGACCGTGCCGACGGCCAGTTCGTACACGAGGTCGTCGCCGAGCGTGACCCAGGCCTCGGAGATGTGCTCGGTCGGGGGCGCGGTCTCGTGCAGGGAACTCGCGACCCCGGAGCCCATGAGCCAACCGGAGCCGGGTGGCGGCTCGTTGGCGGTACGGGCCATGGCGTGATCCACGAGATCGATGCACTTGCCGAGCCCGTCCTCGTTGAACATCACGTCGTCGGGACCGTCGTGCATGGCGACGAGCGGATCGCCCGGCCGCACGATGTTGCGCCGTCGCAGTTCGAGCGGGTCGAGGTGCAGGGCGCGGGCCAGCTCGTCCATCGCCGACTCCACGGCGAACGCCGGCTGCGTCATCCCGTAACCGCGCAGCGCCCCGCTCGGCACTGTGTTGGTGTAGACGGAGAACCCGTCGTACTTCTTGTTCGGGCAGCGGTAGATCATGACGGCGGCGCCGCCCGCGTACAGGGTCTCGCCGCCGTGGTTGCCGTAGGCTCCCGTGTTCGACACATTGCGGACCTGGAGCGCCGTGAGGGTGCCGTCCGCCTTCGCGCCGAGCTTGACCGTCAGCTTCATCGGGTGCCGTGGCGAGGCCGTGGTGAACTCCTCCTCGCGGGTGTACTCGAAGCAGACGGGCCGCCCGGTGTCCAGGGCGGCGAGCGCCGCCAGATCCTCCGAGATCACTTCCTGCTTGCCGCCGAAGCCGCCACCCACCCGTTTGCAGAACACGCGGAGCTGGTCCGGGCGCAGCGCGAAGAGATGCGCGAGCTTGACCTTCGCGATCGACGGCGACTGCGAACTGGTACGCACGTTGAGACGGCCGTCTTCCAGCCAGGCGATGGAGCCGTGGGTCTCGAGATGCGCGTGCTGCACCCGGGGCGACGAGTACGTTCCTTCGTGGATCACGTGGGCCTCGGCGAACCCCGCGTCGACATCGCCGATGTGCGAATGGATCTCCAGCAGGGTGTTGCGGACGGAATCGCGGACGAACGGGTCGTCCGTACCGTGCAGTTGGGGAGCGCCGTCGGCCATCGCGGCCTCGGGGTCGAACACCGCCGGCAGCTCCTCGTACTCCACCTCGACCCTGCGGCAGCCCTCTTCCGCCGCGCCGACCGTGTCGGCGACGACTGCGACGACCCGCTGGCCGACGAAGCGGACCGTGTCGTCGAGGATGTACGTGTCGTCCGGATCGACGAGGTGGTCGGTGTGGATCGCCGTGGAGAACCGCCTGCGCGGCACGTCCTCCCAGGTGTAGACCCGATGCACGCCGGGCACCGCCAGCGCGGCGGTCTTGTCGATCGAGATGATCCGGGCGTGCGCGTACGGCGAGTGCAACACCTTGAGGTGCAGCATGCCTCCGATGCGAGTGTCCATCGTGAACTCGGCGCGACCGGTCACCACGTCCTCGGCCGCCGGTGCGCCGACGCTCGTGCCGACAGCCTTTCCCGGCGCGGCGGTCTCGACGCCGACGACGCCCTTCACCGCGTCCTCGATCGCCCGATAGCCGGTGCAGCGGCAGAGGTTGCCCTTCAGTGCGCGAGGCAGGTCCGCTTTCTGTGCCTCGGTGAAGGTCGCCGACGTCATGATCATCCCTGCCGTGCAGAATCCGCACTGGAATCCCGGCGCATCGCGGAACTGCTGCTGCATCGGGTGCAGTTGGCCAGGTGAACCGAGCCCTTCGATCGTGGTCACCTCACGGCCCTCGGCGCGGAAGGCGGGGGTGATGCAGCTGTGCACCGGACTGCCGTCCAGCCACACCGTGCACGCGCCGCAATCGCCCGCGTCGCACCCCTTCTTGACGCCGTGGTGGCCGAGCGACCGCAGGAAGGTCCGCAGGCACTGGCCGGGGTCCGGCTGTTCGTCGAAGTTCTTGCCGTTCACGAGGTAGGTCATGACACGTCACCGGCTGAGAGTTCGCGACGAATCTCCTCGGCGAAGTGCTTCGTCAGATGGCGCCGGTGATCTGGGGTCCCATTGGGATCTGCGAACCAGAGGCCGTCGGGAACAGCGTCGATACTCCGCCGCAGAGTTGAGGAATCGGGCATGGCGTCGAAAGCCATGCGTACGGGCCGTGTCGTACCGGCGGTGACGGTCAGCAGCAGGTCGCTCGTGCCCGGTGTCCGAGTACCGATGAGGAAGACCGTCGAACGGCCGAGGCGGGTCAGCGTGAAGCGGCGGTACGCGGCGCGTTTTCTGAGGGCATGCGCCGGAATCTCGATGCGTCGCAGTATTTCCCCGGGACGGAGAACGTTCTGATGGTCGCCGGTCACGAAGTCGAGGGCATCGACGGTGCGCGTGGACCCGTCGGCAGCCCACAGCTCGTACCGCGCCTCCAGGGCGACCGCCAGCGTGATCATGGGGCCGGCAGGCAGGGACAGGCAGATGTTGCCGCCCACGGTCGCCGAATTCCACACCTTGAACGACGACAAGAAGGCTTCGCAGCTTTTTGCGAAAAGGGCGCCCGCAGTCCAGTCACCCGGAAAAGCAAAGGAATGCAGATCGCGAATGGTGCACGTCGCACCGATTTCTAGGCCCGCCCGGCCCGGGACGAGGGGATCCCAGCACAGCGCCGTCAGGTCGACCAGCCGGCGCAGACTCGGCTGCTCCACGGAGAACAGCCACGTACCACCCGCAAGCCACGCATCGCCTTCACGCCAGTCCACGCCGGGCCAATCGAGCGGGCGCCGGACGACTTCCGTGATGGTGTTGAGGTCCATGGAGACTGATCTCTCGCGCGATCATCGTGCGACGGATATTCCCCGAGCGTCGTGAGAATTCAAGTGTCGTTGGAATTCCCTGTGAACTAGACTACGCCGTATGGGTATCCGTGCAAGCGGCTGTGCCACTGTCGTGACTTCCCAGAAGGTGCGGGACGGTCTCGACGAGGAGTACGACCGCTGGCAGGAGAAGGTGAACCGGGCCGTCCGCGACTTCGACGGATTCGAGGGGACCGAGACCTATCCACCCGGATCCGGCGAGGAACACGAATGGGTAGTGGTGTTCCGCTTCGCCGGCACGGACCAGCTCACCGCGTGGCTGGACTCGACCGCCCGCCGGGAACTACTGGCCGAAGGCCGGGCGCTGCTGGACGGCACCCCGACACAAGAGGTCCTCGCCGGCGGTCACATCGAGGAGCCCGACCCTGTGGAGGGGGTCACGGCGGTCATTTCGCACGACGTACGGCCGGGCAAGGAGGAAGATTTCGAGCACTGGCAGGAAAAGGTCCTGAGGGAGCAGGAGAAATATCCGGGCTTTATGGGGACGGAATTCTTCCGGCCCGTCGAGGGGATCCAGGACCATTGGGTGGTCGTTTTCCGGTACGACACCCGTGAACATCTGGACGCCTGGCTGGACTCCAGCAGAAGAGAGCACCTCTTGAAGGAAGGGCGTGACTACTTCGCGTCCTACGACGTCCGCAAGGTGGGGACGGCGTTCGGCGGCTGGTTCCGGTTCGGCGCGGGAGAGGAAGAGAAGGTCCCGCCCAACTGGAAACAGGCCATGACGGTCGTGCTGGCCCTCTATCCCACTGTCATGGTGCTGAATCTGACCGTGGGTCATGAGTTTGCCGTCCTGGGCGTACCCGGATACCTCGGCCTGTTCTTCAGCAACGTACTGAGCGTCAGCATTCTGAGCTGGCTGCTCATGCCCCTGGTGAACCGGGCTCTGGCCTTCTGGCTCCGGCCCGGCCGGACCCGCACCGTACGCGTCGACGTGGCGGGCGCTGCACTCGTGGCCCTGTGCTGGGCCCTGACCATCCTCATCTTCGCGCTGACGACGGGCTGACGCCCGCGTTCTTCCCGCGACACATGATCATTCGAGGAGACCGAATCATCTGAAGACGCCGTTCCGCCGGCCGGCACAAGGATCGTCGACCTCCTGTGGTCGCAGTGGCGGTGACCTGCGGCGAAGCCGTGCCGCGGGGCCGCAGGCGTAACCTTGAATGCAGACATTTCAGTACTGGGCAGGTCGCATGGCCACGATGCACGCATCATGCGAGACCGGTCATCAGAACCCTTTCGACACGACCACGGCAGCGATGATCGTGCTGGATGCGCAGGGGAGAGTGACTGGCTGGAGTCCTGGAGCCCGCAATCTCTACGGTGCCGACACCCGAGATGTGCTCGGTCGCTCGGTGAGCGAGGTGCTGCGCGATGTTCGGGCCCGGGGCGACACGCTGCAAGGCCTCGGGGCACCGGGGGCACCGGCACACGGGGACGCCCGGACCGAGAGACGTACCGTTCGACGCCCGGACGGGGCGCTGGTGGAGACGGTCCTGCGCGTCTTTCCGGTGGAGCAGGACCGGAGGAGGCCCGCCTGGGTCGTGATGGCGGCGGCGAGCGACCGCTATCAGAAGTGGGTGACCGACCAGTCGATGCTGTCCGGGCTCTTCACACAGGCCCCCGTGGGGCTCAGCGTCTACGGCCCTGACGCCCACCTCAACTGGGCCAACGACGTCGTGCAGCAGGTCATGGGCTGGCACGCCGGTGAATGGGAGGGCCAGGCCAACAGAGTGCTCTATCCACACGGCAGCATCCTGTCCCCTCCGGGTTACCACGAGACGGAGGAGGTACTGGAGGAAGTGCTGCGCACCGGCGAAGCCGTGCTCGACGTCCATTGGCGCGGGCCCACCCCCGCCGCCTGCGAGTACCACCGGGTCTACTCGTGCTCGTACTTCCGCCTGCAGGACGAGGCGGGCCACCCCCTGGGCGTCTGCGAGGCGTCCGTCGATGTCACCGATCGCTACGAGGCACAGACTCGCCTGGCGCTGCTCAGCCGAGCCAGCGGGATCGGTACCACGCTCGACGTCGGGAAAACGGCGGAGGAAGTCGCGGGCCTCGTGGTTCCGGATCTCGCCGACTCCGTACGCATCGAGGTCGCGGAGTCGGTCCTGGCCGGAGAAGAGGCCCCTTCCTCGGCCTCCGGCGCACCGACAGGGCTGCGGCTCATGGCAGAGCGCACCAGGAGCGCCCCGTCCGTTGCGCAGAGTGATGCGCTGCTGGGTGTCATCGGCAGTCGGCCGATGACCGCGCACCGACGCCTGCTGGCCGTGCCCCTGCTCCTGGGCGGCACCACGCTCGGCACGGTCACCCTCCTGCGGCGGCCGCCCCGCGCACCGTTCACCGAGGAGGACCGCGCCCTCGCCGAAGAACTGGCATCGCGCACCGCGGTGTGCGTGGACAACGCCCGCCGCTACGTCCGAGAGCACACCACGGCGCTGAAACTGCAGCGCGACCTCCTCCCGCGAGAACTGCCGCAACCCAGTGGCATCGAGCTCGCGCACCGCTACATCCCCACCACCGGTCCTCTCGGAGTCGGGGGCGACTGGTACGACGTGATTCCGCTGTCGGGCGCCCGCGTCGGGTTGGTGGTCGGTGACGTGGTGGGGCACGGGGTGGACGCCGCGGCCACCATGGGACGGTTGCGCACGAGCGTGAGAGCACTGGCCGCCCTGGACCTGCCGCCGGACGAACTCCTCACCCGGCTCGACGACTTGGTGGGGCAGGCGCGCGTCGGAATACACCGGACGCCGGGCGACGAGGGGACGGACAGGGCGCTCGGGGCGACCTGCCTGTACGCCCTGTACGACCCCACCTCCCGTACCTGCGCCGTGGCCAGCGCGGGCCACCTCCCGCCGGTCGCCACCGGCCGTGGGACAGGAACCCGGCACGCTGAACCGCTCGACCTGCCCACAGGTCCCCCACTGGGCATCGGCGGGCTGCCTTTCGAGAGCGTGGAATTCGAGTTCGCCGAGGGTGCTGTGCTCGCCCTGTTCACCGACGGAATCGTCAAGGCGCGCGGCCGGGACGTGGACGAGGGAGTGGCAGATGTGTGCGGCGCCCTGGACGCCTCGGCCGGATCCCTGCAGAAGGCGTGCGATGAGGTCGTCTCTCTGTGTGCCCAGGGATCCGCCGATGACGATGCCGCGCTGCTGCTGGTGCGCGTCCACGCCTTCCCCGAGGACAGCGTGGCCTCCTGGGATGTCGCCTCCGACCCGGCCGAGGTGGCCGGAGTCCGCGCACTCGTCCGGGGGAAGCTGGAGGACTGGGGGCTGGACGAGGCGGCGTTCGTCTCAGAGCTGGTCGTGAGTGAACTCGTCACCAACGCCCTCCGATACGGCCGCCCCCCTGTCTCCCTGCGCCTGCTTCGGGACGTCGACCGCACACTGATATGCGAGGTTTCGGACGGGGGCCACACCTCTCCGAATCTCCGACACGCCGGCGACGAGGACGAAGGAGGGCGGGGCCTCTTCCTGGTGGCGCAGCTCACCGCCATGTGGGGCACGCGCTACGAGCGCCAGGGCAAGACGATCTGGGCCGAGATCGGGCTGGGGCAGGAAGTACCGCTGGACCTGATTCTGGAGTCGTGAGTTCGACCCCTGGTCCGGCCAGGAATCCGAGGAGCCTCTCGCAGTGCGGAATCGCGCTCTCGGATCTTCCTCGCGTCCCTTTCGCCCCGACCTGACGTGACGTGACCGGGATCTCACGGCGCAGAGCCCCGGAATCCCACAGCGGACGACACCGTGACGGGAGTCCAAGCGCCGAAGTACGTCCGCGAGAGGGTGGTCACCCTGTCCCTTGTAACGCGCCGCGCGCGAGGGGGAGTTGCGGCCGATGGCCTGGGCCGGGATGAGCGCCCAGGCGTGCCGTGGGGCGGTGATGTGGAGGAGGTGTGTGTGGCGGACGACGTGTGAACCTTCATATAAACAGTGCGTGTTAGCCTGCCCGCGGTCGTGATCGAACGCATACGGGGGAGGCGCGGTGGGCTCGGACGGCTACCAGGTCAAGGCAGGTATGACCGGCCAGGCCCAGCAACTCGACGACGCCGGCACGGACATGGACGGCGTCAGCTCGGCCGTCAAGTCCCGCACGAGTTACTCGTACGACCACGTCGGCGGCGATGACGCCGCGTCGGCGCTGAACGCGTTCGTCAAGGCGTGGGAGGCGGAGACCAAGACACTGGCGTCGGCGTTGCACGAGCTCGGTGGCAAGGTGCAGTTGGCCAAGAAGACCTACCACGGCACCGACGGCCTGGTGAAGACGCACGCGGACAGCGTCCCCGTCGGCGGCACGAGCAGCCTCACCGGCACATCGACCCAGGGCGGGCGCACCTCGGCCCTGTCGAGCTACTGAGGAACGGGCCGATGTCGTTCTTCTCCTCTCCCCTCAACTCCCCTTCCTTCCGCCTCGCGTGGCTCGCCGGGCTGTCCAAGAAGATGCTCGGCGCCGGAAGCAAGAACGACCTCCTCGACCTGATCGACGACGCCCTCTCGGTACCCGAACCGGGCGGCGACCAGGGCGTGCTGGAGGGCCTGGCAAGTCTCTACCGAGGCCAGGCCGACCCGGTCGGCAGCGTCTTCGACCAGGTCGACCGGGTGGGCCGCAAGGGTCTTCCGGAGGTGTGGGTCGGCGACACGAGCGTCCTCGCCTCCGACGTGGTGAACGCCGCCGGGCGGTCCGCGACCCAGATGGGCGAGGCGTTCCAAGGCTGCGCCACGGTGCTGCTGACGCTGGCCGACGCGATCGGCGCCGCGCAGCGCAAGGACGAGCAGGGCCGCGGACAGCTGCTGGAGCAGAAGAAGACGCTCGGCGGCAAGGACGGATTCTTCGACGACCTGCACGAGAACGACGAGGAGGAGTGGGACCGCAAGAACGCCGCCCACTTCGGCTCCTAC
This sequence comes from Streptomyces sp. NPDC055140, assembly GCF_053607285.1. Classification (NCBI taxonomy): domain Bacteria; kingdom Bacillati; phylum Actinomycetota; class Actinomycetes; order Kitasatosporales; family Streptomycetaceae; genus Streptomyces; species Streptomyces sp. NPDC055140. The sequence continues at coordinate 12,456 of NZ_JBSGTG010000029.1, forward strand.
GCGGTCGACCTGATGCACGCCGCCGTCTCCGACGCGCAGGAGGCCACCCGCGTCGCGGCCCGGGACCTGAACAAGTGGGCCGCCGAGGCACGGGCCGGGAAGATGGAGACCAGCGAACTCACCGCCATCGACAAGCTGATGCTCGCCGACACCGGCGTCGCGGGTGCCGACACCGAGCTGAACGAGATCCTCACGGCCGGCGACCTGGCGCGCGCGTCGACGCGGATGGACCTGCTGAACCTCGACGACGAGACGGCCATGGAGCGGATGCTCGCGAAGTCCGACAACCCGCAGGAGCGGGCCTACCTGATGAAGGCCCTGGCCGCCGGCCACAGTGTCGCCGAGATCGGGACGTTCCAGGACAAGATCCACGGCAAGGACCCCGACTGGCTGCGCCGGCATCTCACTCCCGTGGTCACCGCCACGGACAGCATGAACGACGAGGGCCTGGCGTCGGACGGCTCGAACAACAACAAGGACTACGTCACTTTCGACGGCCAGCTGTGGATCCAAGGCGGCGACGGCTCCGAGGGCACCTGCGTGGCCTCGTCCACCGTCACGTCCCGCGCCATGGTCGACCCCCTGTACGCGCTCGACCTCACCGGCGGCCCCGACGGACAGCAGGACGACCCCGACGCCTTCAAGCAGCGCCTGGTGGCCGAACAGCACCGGCTGCACACCGAAGGCGACGGCGGTAAGAACTGGGGCGGCATGGGCCCCGAGGGTCAGGAACGGATCAACGACACCACCGTCGGCAGCGCCACCGGCACGGACTACCAGCGCCAGGACCTGAACAGCGCCGACGACCGCAGGGCGGCCCTCACCGAAGTCGAGAACTCGGTGGCGCAGGGACGGCCGGTCCCGGTCGACGTCTCGGGCAAGGAGGGCGCCCACGCCATGACCATCATCGCCCAGGAGGGTGACAAGCTTCAGGTGTACAACCCCTGGGGCCAGACCACCTGGGTCAGCGAGGACGACTTCATCAACGGCCACATGGGCAAGGCTTCCAACAGTGATCTCCCCAACGCGTACAGCGTCTATCTTCCGCGGTAGCAGGGGCGGTGCCGTGATCGCGGTGACCGCGCTCCTCGCTCTGGCCACGGGCTGCGGCTCGGGCACCGACGAACCGGCCGGCGGTTCCACCAGCACCGCGAGCCACCCCTCGGGCGCCACGGGCCGCCCGACGAACCACCCGGTGAAGGACACCAGCATCACCGCCGAGCCGGGCGAGCGCTTCACGCTCACCGTCGACCAGAACGCCTCCACGCGCGAGTACTGGTACCTCGTCGACCCCGAGCCCGACAGCTCGGTGCTGGTCAGCCGCGGCCAGGACGACGCGTCGGACTCCGGTGACGAGCCGGCGGCCGGCGCCGGCCACCGGCTCACCTTCACGTTCGAGGCCAAGGGCAAGGGGACCACCCGGTTCACGCTGCTGCACTGCACTTTCACCACCTGCCAGGGCAACACCTCGACCCTGCCCCCCGAGACAACCGGACCCTCCGCCACCCCGACCACGGGGGCGGCCACCCCCTCCCAGGCCCCCGAGCGCATCACCTACACCGTCACCGTCAACTGAGCCGCAGCGAACCAGTCAGATGAGACGAGACACCCGAGGCCCCGCCATGAACGACGACGCCCCGTACCCGCCGGACCGCACGGACGACGAGCTGGCCCGGCTCGACATCACCGTCCTGCTGCGTTACGGCCTCACCGCCGCACCCGGCACCCGGCGCACCGCCCTGTTCGGCGACGGCGCAGCGGCCGCAGCCGTCATCCTCGACCGCCTCGGCACCGAGCCGCGCTCGGTCGCCTTCCTCGCCGACACCGTGCGCGCCGGCGGACTCGCCCGCGCCGCGGAGCTGCCCGAGCCCCTGCCCCGCCGGGAGGCGGCCGTCCTCGTACGGGAGTGGCTGCAGGCCGGCACCGAACTCGTGGGCGGGATCGCCGCCGACGACACCGCGGCCGGCTGGCTGCACGCCGTCGCGACCATCATCGAACTGAAGCAGCTGGCCCGGGCGCGGGGCCGGTGTACGTGATCTGAGCAGCCGATCCGAGTACGGCGGCGGGTGTGAGGCCACCGGGCCTGATGTGTCGTCAGGAAGTAAGCATCTGATCAGTATCAGTCCTCGCACATTCCGGGACGGGTGTCCGAACAGGCGCTTGGCCGGCGGCGTCACAACAGCCTGGTTCGCGCGGAACCGCAGGCACGGGGCCTTCTCCCAGGAGTGAACCGATGTTTCCTCACACTCTTCGAGTCCGACGCGTGCCGATGTAGAGTGCAGAAGGCCCTTGACCTGCAAAAAGCGGGCAGGGAGCGAATTTCGGGAGTGCTGAATGCTGCGCACCATGTTCAAGTCCAAGATCCACCGTGCCACCGTCACCCAGGCCGACCTGCACTACGTCGGGTCCGTCACCATCGACCGCGATCTGCTCGACGCCGCCGATCTGCTGCCCGGCGAGCTCGTCCACATCGTCGACATCGACAACGGCGCCCGCCTGGAGACGTACGTCATCGAGGGGGAACGGGGGAGCGGTGTCATCGGGATCAACGGGGCCGCGGCCCATCTCGTGCATCCCGGAGACCTCGTGATCATCATCAGTTACGCTCAGGTCGACGACGCCGAGGCGCGTGCGCTGCGGCCCCAGGTCGTGCACGTGGACCGGGAGAACCGGATCGTGGCCCTGGGCGCCGACCCGTCCGAGCCGGTTCCGGGCGGGGACACGGAGCGCAGCCCCCAGGCGGTGGCAGCCACCGCCGGCTGACCGGCCGGCCGCAGACGCGAGGAGAGCCCATGAGCGACATCGAGATCCGCGACGAACGGGACAAGGGCCTCCTCGTGGCCGGTGCGGCGGGAGAGCCCGAAGGCGCCGTCTTCGGGTACATCGAGTACTTCGTCCTCGACTCGCCCGAGAGGGCCCTCGTGCCTGTGCACACCGTCGTGGAGCGCGAGCACGAGGGCCGGGGCATCGCAGGATCGATGGCCCGCGAGCTGTACGCCATCGCCGCCCGCGAGAGCATCGCCGTCGCGCCCCTGTGCCCGTTCGTGGTGGAGTGGGCCGCACGCCACCCCGGAGAGGCCCCCGTCGCCCCGCCCGAGCTGATGGACGCCGCACAGCGCGCGCTCGCCGACGACCCGTCCAAGTGGTGACCCCATGAGCCTCGCTCTTCTGCACACTTCCCCGGTCCATGTCCCCGTCTTCGACGCCCTGCGCGACACCGATCACCCCGGCCTCGCCCTGCGCCACCTCGTGGACGAGAGCCTGCTCGAACGGGCCAGGACCGCCGGGCCCGACGCCGTCGCGGACGACGTACGCGCGCTGCTCGAAACCGCCGTGGCCGACGGGGCGGACGCCGTGCTCTGCACCTGCTCGACCATCGGCGGCGTCGCCGAGGACCAGTCCGCCGCCGTCGGCGTCCCCGTCCTGCGCGTGGACCGGCCGATGGCCGCCGCCGCAGTCGAAGCCGGACGGGCCGTCGCCGTGGTCGCCGCGCTGGAGAGCACCCTCGCGCCGACCGTCGCCCTCGTCGAGGAGGAGGCCGCCCGCGCCGGCCGCCCGGTCGACATACGCACGGTGCTGGTGGCAGGGGCCTGGGAGCGTTTCGAGGCCGGTGACCGAGAGGGCTACCGGGACCTCGTGGCCGCCGGCGTGGACGCCCTCACCGATGTCGACGTCGTCGTGCTCGCCCAGGCCTCCATGGCACCCGCCGCCGACCGGACCACCGCGACGGTCCCCGTTCTCTCCAGCCCTCGCCCCGGCCTGCGCGCGGCGGCGGACAACACGGCCTACGCTGAGCCGAGTTCGTACCGAGTGACACCGGCTTGAGCTGAACGAGGAGAGCCAGATGGCCCAGGACGAGACCGGCACCGACGTCGTGATCAGCCCCACGGGCTGGGTCGCCGAGCAGGCCCGCCTGTACGAGGAGTCCGGCGGCACCGAGGGCACCACGATCCCCGGCCCGATGAGCGCGCCCTGTCTGCTGCTCGACTACCAGGGGCGTCACTCCGGTAAGTGGCGCCGCACAGTGCTGATCTACGACCGCGACGGCGACGACTACCTGATCGTCGCCTCGAAGGGCGGCGCCGACCAGCACCCCGAGTGGTACCTGAACCTGGAGGCCAACCCGGACGTGCGGCTGCGCGTCGAGACCGAGCGGTTCGCCGCCCGCGCCGAGACCCTCTCCCAGGAGGAAAAGGCCAGGGTGTGGCCCCATCTCGTGGAGATCTTCGCCCCGTACGCGGACTACCAGAAGAGGACCGAGCGGGACATTCCCGTCGTACGCCTCACCCGCATCAAGGGCTGAGAGTCGCCGGGGGCGGTGTGTGGACCCGGCGGGCGTGGGCACGCGTGCCGGGAGACAGTGGCAGGGACCGGCCGCGCCCCGCCCGGAGCGCGGCCGGCCTCCGACCCCCCTGGAGGAATCGATGACGCATCCCTTCCCCGACCCCGTCACCCCGCCGACGCCGGGGCCCGGCGTCCCCGATCCCGGGCCGTTCCCGGCCCCGATCCCGACGCCCCCGTCGCCCGGCCCCGGCCCCACGCCGCGGCCCTCGCCGCCCCCGCCGTCCCCGGGCCCGCCGAGCCCCGACCCGGAGCCGGCGCCGCCCGAGCCGGAGCCTTCACCCATTTGACGCCCTTCCCTGCCCGAGGGCAGGGAATTCCGGTCCGTACTGCTACGCCGTACCACCTTGGGTTCCTGTTTCACGGGCCTCTGCCGACCGGTGAGGGTCGGTCTTACAAGGCCTCCGCAGGCCTGACTTTCCGCCCGTCCGGCGGTAGATCCGACAACTCCGTTGTCGGACAAGGCGATCCTAGCCATGCCACTGCGCCCCTCCGGGCCGCTACGGGCAGGATGCCCTACACCTCCACCCTGAAGGGGGGAGGTGTAGGGCAAGTGTTCGGTAGCGGCAAGGTCTTACGCCGACACCTCGGACCGGTCGCCGCCCCACAGCGTGTGGAACGCGCCCTCGCGGTCCGTGCGGCGGTAGGTGTGGGCGCCGAAGAAGTCCCGCTGGCCCTGGGTGAGTGCGGCCGGGAGGCGGTCGGCGCGCAGCGCGTCGTAGTACGCGAGTGCGGCGGCGAAGCCGGGCGCCGGGACGCCCTCGACCGTCGCGGCGACCAGGACGGCACGCCAGTCGTCCTGCGCCGCGCCGATCTCCTGCGCGAACGTCTTGTCCGCGAGGAGGCTCGGCAGGTCGGGCCGGGCGTCGTACGCGGCGGTGATCCGGTCGAGGAACGCGGCCCGGATGATGCAGCCGCCGCGCCAGATCGAGGCGACGGCTCCCAGGTCGATGTCCCAGTCGTACGCCTCGCTGCCCGCCGTGATCTCGTGGAAGCCCTGCGTGTACGACACGATCTTCGACGCGTACAGGGCCTGCTCGACCCGGTCGGCGAACGCCGCCGCCTCCGGCTCGCTCAGCGTGGTCGGCGTCGGGCCCGCCAGGTCCTTCGAGGCGGCGCGCAGGTCCGCGTGGCCGGAGAGCGAGCGCGCGAAGACGGCCTCGGCGATGCCCGACACCGGGACGCCCAGGTCGAGGGCGATCTGCACGGTCCAGCGCCCCGTGCCCTTCTGCTCCGCCTCGTCGACGACGACGTCCACGAAGGGCTTGCCGGTCGCCGCGTCCACGTGCGACAGGACCTCGGCTGTGATCTCGATCAGATACGAGTCGAGCCGGCCCGTGTTCCACTTCCGGAAGATGTCGGCGATCTGCGCGGGGGAGTAGCCCGCCACGTCGCGCAGGAGCTGGTAGGCCTCGCCGATGAGCTGCATGTCGGCGTACTCGATGCCGTTGTGGACCATCTTCACGAAGTGGCCGGCGCCGTCCGGGCCGACGTGCGTCACGCACGGGGCGCCGTCCTTGGCCTTCGCGGAGATCTTCTCCAGCATCGGGCCGAGCGCCGCGTACGACTCCTCGCTGCCGCCCGGCATGATGCTCGGCCCGTTCAGGGCGCCCTCCTCGCCGCCGGAGACGCCCGTCCCGACGAAGTGGATGCCGCGCTCGCGCAGTTCGCGCTCCCGGCGCCGGGTGTCCGCGAAGTGCGCGTTGCCGCCGTCGACGATCATGTCGCCGGGCTCCAGGAGCGGCGCGAACTCCTGAATCACCGCGTCCGTGGGGTCGCCGGCCTTGACCATGATCACCAGGCGGCGCGGCCGTTCCAGCGCCGCCACGAACTCCTCCGCGGTCTCGGTGGGGACGAACTCGCCCTCGCCGCCGAATTCCGCCACGAGGTCGTGCGTGCGGGACGCGGTGCGGTTGTGCAGGGCGACCGTGTAGCCGTTCCTGGCGAAGTTCCGGGCGAGGTTGCGCCCCATGACAGCGAGCCCCGTGACACCGATCTGGGCTGACTTGCTCATGCCTGTCGCTCCTGACGTAGGGAGGTGATCGTTCTTGTTCATTTGTAGCGTGGTAAGGCGTACCGTGACGCTGCGACGCTCTCTCGAGCCCGCAGGACTCGCTGCGGAAGTCTCTACGGATATCTCTACGGAGAAGGAGCTGCCCGTGCCTCATTTCGACCTGCCGCCCGACGAACTGCAGTCCTACCGGCCGACATTGACGCGGCCCGAGGACTTCGACGCGTTCTGGGAGAAGACCCTGGCCGAGGCGCGGGAGCACGACCTCGACGCACGCTTCGTCCCGGTCGATGTGCCGCTGTCCGCGGTCGACGTCTTCGATGTTACGTACGCCGGGTTCGGCGGGCATCCGGTCAAGGGCTGGCTCGTCCTGCCGTCGGGGGCGACCGGGCCGCTGCCCGCCGTCGTCGAGTACATCGGCTACGGAGGCGGACGCGGCCTGCCGCACACGAACCTGATGTGGGCCGCGGCCGGCTTCGCGCACTTCGTCATGGACACCCGCGGCCAGGGCTCCGGCGGCCGGGTGGGCGACACCCCCGACCCGGTCGGCAGCGGACCCGCGCACTCCGGCTTCATGACGCGCGGCATCGAGGACCCGCACGAGTACTTCTACCGGCGTGTCTTCACCGACGCCGTGCGCGCCGTCGAGGCGGCCCGTGCGCACCCCATGGTCGACGCGTCGCGCGTGGCGGCCCTCGGGGGCAGCCAGGGCGGCGGCATCACGATCGCGGTCGGCGGCCTCGTGCCCGACCTCGTCGCCATCGCGCCCGACGTGCCGTTCCTGTGCCAGTTCCCCCGCGCGGCCACCCTCACCGAACGCCACCCGTACCGCGAGATCGCCCTGTATCTGAAGGCGCACATCGGCGCCGACGAGCAGGTCTTCCGCACGCTGTCGTACTTCGACGGCGTGCACTTCGCGGCGCGCGGCACCGCGCCCGCCCTCTTCTCGGTGGCGCTGGAGGACCAGACCTGCCCGCCCTCCACGGTCTTCGCGGCGTTCAACTCCTATGCAGGCCAGGACAAGACGATCAAGGTGTACACCTTCAACGACCACGAGGGCGGCGGGCCCTTCCACCAGGCCGCCCAACTCGACTGGCTGCCCTTGAGGTTGCGCGGCTGATTCGCGAACTACGCCTGGGGAAAGCCCCCTTGGCCCCTCTTGGCTGCCCGTGTCACCCCTGTGCGGGTCTTGTCATGAGTGTGCCGGAGCGGCTAACTTGCCGCTTCTGACGTGTGCCTGAGGGGGCTTCCATGGCCGTACGCGGTCGGCATCGCCGGTATCAGCCGAACCGGATCAACCGGGCGTCGCTCACCGTCACCGCGGGCAGCGCGGGTATGGCGATCCCTCTCATCGGCGCGGGCGTGGCGCACGCCGCCGACGCGAACACCTGGAACAAGGTCGCGGCCTGCGAGTCGAGCGGCAACTGGAGCATCAACTCCGGCAACGGCTACTTCGGCGGGCTCCAGTTCACACAGTCCACCTGGGAGGCGTACGGCGGCACCGCCTATGCCGTGCGCGCCGACCGCGCCACCAGGGACCAGCAGATCGCCGTCGCCGAGAAGGTCCTCGACGGGCAGGGTCCCGGCGCCTGGCCGGTCTGCTCGGCCCGCGCCGGCCTCACCCGCGGCGGCGACACTCCGGGACCGCACACCGAAACCGTCCGGCAGAAGCCCCAGCGCACCGTCAAGGATGTCAAGCCCGAGGTCACGCCCCAGTCGACGGCGGGCACGGCCCAGATGTACACGGTGGTCGGCGGCGACACCCTCTCCGGTATCGCCGACGCCCGCGAAGTGCCGGGCGGCTGGCGGAAGTTGTACGAGGCGAACCGCCGCACCATCGGCTCGGACCCCGACCTCATCCTGCCGGGACAGCGGCTCGCCCTGCGCCCGTCGGCGAAGCCGCGCGACCCGGCCGCCCCGCAGGGGCGTGAACGGCAGGCCCAGAAGCCCGCCGGGAAGCACGAGGAGACCGACAGGAAGAGCGACCAGAAACGGGACGCCGCCCCCGCTAAGAAGACCGGTACGACCACCGCCACCCGGTCGCGGACCGAGAAGCCGGCCGCGTCCCAGGACGTCATCGCCCCCGTCTCGGCGAGCCTCAGCACCCCCTACCGCGCGGCGGGTTCCTCCTGGTCGAAGGGCTACCACACGGGCGTCGACTTCGCCGTGTCCACCGGCACCACTGTCAAGGCCATCGCCGCGGGCCACGTCGTCTCCGCGGGCTGGGGCGGGTCGTACGGGTACGAGGTCGTGATCCGGCACGCCGACGGCAAGTACAGCCAGTACGGCCATCTCTCGGCGCTCAGCGTGAAGGCGGGACAGCGGGTCGTGGCCGGCCAGCGCATCGCGCGCTCCGGTTCCACGGGCAACAGCACGGGCCCGCATCTGCACTTCGAGGTGCGGACGGGGCCCGGCTTCGGTTCCGACGTCGACCCGCTGGCGTATCTGCGGGCGCACGGCGTCAGGATTTGATGCGCTCGTCGCGGGGGCTGTACCACTCGTCGTAACGGCCGCCCTTGCCCTTTCGGCCCCGCGGATCGGCGTCCCGCACGGGCGCCTCGACGCGCCGCATCAGCGGCTCGCCGTCGGTGATCGCGCGCGGTGACTTGGGCGTGGGCTGAGCGGGCACCACCGCTGCGACGACCGACTCGGCGGCCGCCTTGCGCGACCCGCTGATCCGCTCCGTCGTCAGCAGGATCAGGCCGCCCGCGGCGACGACACCGCACGCGAGCGCGAGGGCGGTGCCCGTCGTGCCGTATCGGAACGTTTCGCCGAACAGCGTGAGACCGACCGCCGCCGCGACCACCGGGTTCACGACGGTCACCGTGGCGAGCGGAGCCGCGAGGCCCGCGCCGCGGTACGACGCCTGGGACAGGAGCATGCCGGACGTGGCGAGCGCCGCTATCACCAGGAAGCTCGAGAACTGGGCGAACGTCCCGTCCTCCGTCCACTCCACCGCGACGGACTTCGTGAACACGGACGCGATGCCGAACGCGACGCCGGCCGCGCCCGCGAGGAGAATGCTGCGCACCACGGGGTGGCGGTGCACGGCGTGGGCGAGCGTCATCAGGGCGAGGACCGTGCCGGCCGTCACGAGGGCGACCATCAGCCGTTCCGTGCCTTCGAGGGACTGCTCGGACGCCGACCCCGTGAGGGAGAGCAGGCCGGCGAGACCCACCGTGGCCATGATCGCGCCACGCCAGGCGGTGGCCCCGGCCTTGCGGTGCACGAAGAGCGCCGCCATCGGCAGCGCGAACACGATCGTCAGCGCGCCCAAGGGCTGGACGAGGCTCAGCGGGCCGTACGCCAGGGCCACCACGTGCAGGAGCGCTCCCAGACCGTTGAGCGCGACCGCGCACCACCACACCGGGCGGCGCAGCGGCGCGTAGGTGTGCTGGGGCGTGGAGACCGCGACCCGCTCCTGGAGGATCGCGCCGCCCGCGTAAGCGACCGCGGAGACGAGGGAGAGAAGCACGGCCAGCGTGAGTGCGCTCATCGGCCGCTCCTCACTGTGCGGCAGCGCATCCCGTGGCGCGGCGAACGGTCGGTTTCCATACCTCTACGATCTCTCTTACCGGCGCTCACGTCGTCGTACCTGAGCACGCATTGGGTCCTACTGCCGATGGAGTACGACCCGCCCCCGGTCCTCCACCCGGCGGGGGACACGGGGTGCACCCCACCCGTGACCTGCGGACGCCTACTTGCTGTACTGAGGCCGTGACAGCCCACATCGACCTGCGCGAACTCGGTTCCCTCGGCGGATTCTTCGCCCTGTGTGACGCGAGCGCGGCAGAGAGTGATCTCTCGACCCTGGAGTGCGTTTATCAGACCGACGCACCGGTCCGCGACCCTCTCGCGTACCGCGTCGAGAAGGTCGCGCGGGCACTCTCCGTGCCCGAAGCGCGCGTTGCCGTGTCCGTCGCCCAACTCGGACTCGCGGCGCGCCTCTGGTCGCTGTCACTCGGCAGCGCCGCCCTCTTCGGGCGCGTCCCCGACCTCGACCCCCCGCTGCTGCACTGGAACCCCGACGCCGGTGCGCCCGACGACCTGTTCCTCGCCGGTACGGGCCAGCTCCCCGCCGACAGCGCGCACATCGCGGAGCTCGTACTCGACCGCCACCTCGAACCGCTGTCGGCCGCACTGCGCGCCCGCTACCGCGTATCGGCCCCGCTGCTGCGGGGCAACGCCGGGTCCGCGCTCGCCGGCGCGGCCCGCGAGATCAGCCGCTGGGCGCGCCGCGCGGGGCGCCCCGACGTCGCCGCCCGCGCCCGCCTCCTGACCACGGAACTCTTCGAGGACCCCCGCCTCGCCGCGACCGGCACGCGCACCGGCACCGCCTTCCGCCGCATGAGCTGCTGCCTCATCTACCGCGCCCCGGGCGGCGGTCTCTGCGGCGACTGCTGCTTCGAGCGGCCGCCGCAGCACTCTTCCCCACCGGCCGCTTCTGGGTGACCTTGACGCTCCCCTCCCTTCAGGGAGGGGATCCTTACGGCTCGCGCCGTGAGGTTTCCTGTTTCATCGCCGACTGCCCGCCCGGAGAACTCCGTTGAGGTCTTACATCAGCTCCGCAGGCTGCAACCGCCCGCCCGGCGGCCAAAAGGTTCTTCGCTGCGTTCACGTCCCGGTCATGGGTCATGCCGCACTCACACGTCCACGTACGGACGCTGAGCGGCATCTCGTCAGCCAAGGTGCCGCAGGAGGAGCACAGTTTCGAGGAGGGGAACCACCGGTCGACGGCGATCACCTCACGCCCGTACCAGGCGGCTTTGTACTCCAGCATGCTCCGGAACTGAGACCACGCGGCATCGCTGATGGCGCGGGCCAGTTTCCCGTTCTTGACCATGTTGCGCACGGTCAGGTCCTCGATCACGAGCGTTTGGTTGTCGCGCACGAGCCGAGTGGTGATCTTGTGGAGAGCGTCGCGTCGGCGGTCTGCGATCCGGGCATGGATCTTGGCCACTTTGCGCCGCGCCTTGGTCCGGTTCGCGGAGCCTTTGGTTTTCTTCGCCAGCCTGCGCTGAGCTTTCGCAAGGGCGACCCGGTCGCGGCGCTCGTGCCTCGGGTTGGCGATCTTTTCGCCCGTCGAGAAGGTCAGGAGGTGGTCGAGACCGGCATCGATGCCGATGGCGGCATCAGTGGTGGGCAGGCGCTTGATGCTGGGGTCGTCGCACAACAGGGAGACGAACCAGCGTCCGGCCGCGTCCTGCGACACGGTCACCGTGGAAGGGCTCGCACCGTCCGGCAGCGGTCTCGACCACGCGATGCGCAGGGACTCGCTCATCTTCGCGAGTCTCAGCTCACCGTCCTTGAAACGGAACGCCGAGGTGGTGTACTCGGCGGACTTCCGCGATTTCTTCCGGCTCTTGAAGCGCGGGTATTTAGCCCGCTTGCCGAAGAAGTTCGTGAACGCTCCTTGCAGGTGCCGCAGGGCCTGCTGGAGCGGGACCGACGACACCTCGTTCAGATACGCCAGTTCCTCGGTCTTCTTCCACGCCGTCAGCATCGCGGAGCTCTGGTTGTAGTTGATCCGCTCCTGCCGCGCCCACGCTTCGGTCCGGGCGGCAAGCGCCATGTTGTAGACCTTCCGCACGCATCCGAACGTGCGCGACAGCTCCGCTGCCTGCGCATCCGTCGGATAGAAGCGGTACTTGAACGCCCGCCTCACCTGGCTCGTGGTCACACTCGCAAACTACCGTCGCCACACCTGACGTTCAAACCTGCGGGTCACAGCATTGCGATCCACACTGGCCGCGAATCCCAGCCCGCTGCCCTGCTCCGCAGGAGTCCGATTCATCTCCGCCCTGAAGGGCAGAGTATCCACGGAGGTATCCGATGAGAGTGGGGCTGCTTACCCGGGAGTACCCGCCGGACGTCTACGGCGGCGCGGGCGTCCATGTCGAGTTCCTCGCAAGGGAGTTACGGTCCCTCGTCGACCTCGACGTGCACACCTGGGGCGAGGGCGGCGCCGAAGGGCTGCGCCGGCACCGCGCCTGGCAGGCGCTCGACGGGGCGAACGACGCACTGCGCACCTTCTCCGTGGACCTGTCCATCGCCGCAGCGCTCGAAGGCCGCGAACTCGTCCACTCCCACACCTGGTACGCCAATCTCGCGGGCCACCTGGGCAAGTTGCTCCACGGCATCCCGCACATCGTGACCGCGCACTCGCTCGAACCGCTGCGCCCCTGGAAGGCCGAGCAACTCGGCGGCGGCTACGCCCTGTCGGGCTGGGCCGAGCGCACCGCCGTCGAGGCGGCCGACGCGGTCATCGCCGTCTCCGGAGCCATGCGCGACGACATCCTGGCCTGCTATCCGGCGATCGACCCGGCGAGAGTCCGCGTCGTCCACAACGGCATCGACTCCGCCCTCTACCGCCCCGACCCCGCCACGGACGTCCTCGCCCGCATCGGCATCGACCAGGAGCGCCCGTACGTCGTCTTCGTCGGGCGCATCACCCGGCAGAAGGGCGTTCCCCATCTCCTGAGGGCGGCCAAGGAGTTGGACCCGTCGGCGCAGCTGGTCCTGTGCGCCGGAGCCCCCGACACCCCCGCCATCGGGCGTGAATTCCGCACCCTGGTGGACGAGTTGCGCGCCCTGCGGGACGGCGTCCACTGGATCCCGCAGATGCTGCCCCGCACCGAAGTGGTTCAACTCCTCACTCATGCACGGGCGTTCGTCTGTCCGTCGGTGTACGAACCCCTCGGCATCGTGAACCTGGAGGCGATGGCGTGCGGTACCGCCGTCGTGGCCTCCGCCGTCGGCGGCATCCCCGAGGTCGTCGCCGACGGGACGACCGGCCTCCTCGTGCCCTACGAGGAGCGGGACCCGCAGGCGTTCGAGAGCGGGCTCGCGCAGGCCCTGAACCGGCTGGTGGCCGACCCCGGAGAGGCGGCCCGCATGGGCGCCGCCGGACGTGAGCGCTCCGAGCGCGAGTTCGGCTGGGACATCGTGGCGCGGCGCACGGCCGAGGTGTACGACGAGATCCTCAAGGCGAAGTAGTCCGTCAACAAGGCCAATTAGATCCTCAAGGTGAAGCTGGGGGCTGGGATGCGCGGTGGACCTTCGGTGCTCGGGATCGTACTGGCGGGCGGGGAGGGCAAGCGCCTGCTGCCACTCACCGCCGACCGGGCGAAACCGGCGGTCACGTTCGGCGGCACGTACCGTCTCGTCGACTTCGTCCTGTCCAACCTCGTCAACGCCGACATCCTGCGCATCTGCGTGCTGACCCAGTACAAGTCGCACTCGCTCGACCGGCACGTCACGACGACCTGGCGCATGTCGAGCCTGCTCGGCAACTACGTCACGCCTGTCCCGGCCCAGCAGCGCCTCGGCCCGCGCTGGTACCTCGGCAGCGCGGACGCCATCCTCCAGTCCCTGAACCTGGTCCAGGACGAACAGCCCGACTACATCGCGGTGTTCGGCGCCGACCACGTCTACCGCATGGATCCGCGTCAGATGCTCCAGCAGCACATCGAGAGTGGTGCGGGTGTCACGGTCGCGGGCATTCGCGTACCCCGCGCGGACGCCTCGGCGTTCGGGATCATCACTCCGGCCGGTGACGGCACGCGCGTGGACCGTTTCCTGGAGAAGCCGGCCGACCCGCCCGGCATCCCCGGCTCCCCGCACCAGGTGTTCGCCTCCATGGGCAACTACGTCTTCACCACGAAGACCCTCATCGACGCGTTGCAGCAGGACTCCGAGACGCCCAACTCCGTTCATGACATGGGCGGTTCGATCCTTCCGATGCTCACCGAGCGCGGCGTCGCCCAGCTCTACGACTTCGACGGCAACCACGTCCCCGGCGAGACGCCCCACGAGCACGGCTACTGGCGGGACGTCGGCACCCTCGACGCGTACTACGAGGCCCACCTCGACCTGCTCTCGGACAAGCCCGCCTTCAACCTCGACAACCGGCGCTGGCCCATCTACACGCACCCCGGGCAGCTGCCGCCCGCCAAGTTCTGCGCGGGCGGCATCGCGGGCCAGTCGATCGTCAGTCCGGGCTGCGTCATCCGCGGCCAGGTCACCCGCTCCGTACTGTCCCCGGGCGTCACCGTCGAGGAGGGCGCAGTCGTCCAGGGCTCGGTCCTGCACGACAACGTCCGGATCGGCAGGGGCGCCGTGGTGCGCGGAGCCGTACTCGACAAGAACGTGGACGTCCCGCCGGGCGCGACCATCGGCGTCAACCCGGAGCGGGACGCCGAGCTGTACACCGTGTCGAAGGGCGGGGTGATCGCGCTGGGCAAGGGCCGACAGGTCGTGGCCTGACGGTTCCTGACCTCTCGTCCGCGGGTTCCGTCTGCCATGCATTGTTCGCAGGCTCCCGCTGTCGTGTCCCTTGACGAGTGCACGCACGTGACAGAAGAATGATCGCGCTGCGCTTTGACAACGTTGTCTAGGACTCGAGGAGGCGGTCTCGCCATGAGATGGACCCAACGGCTGCGCGGAGCGGGGACGGCGGTGGCGGCGGCCGCGCTCCTGGGCGGTGCGCTTGCCGTGCCGTCGGCCCAGGCGGCTGCGGCCTCCGACGAGGGCCGGCTCACCGATCTGGTCAACCCGTTCATCGGTACCGAGAACGACGGCAACACCTACCCGGGCGCCGCCGTGCCCTTCGGCATGGTGCAGTTCTCGCCCGACACGGGTCACAACACGGGCTACGACTACTCCGAGAACCACATCCGTGGCTTCTCCACCGTGCATCTGTCCGGTGTCGGCTGCGGCCTCGGCGGCGATCTGCCCGTGCTGCCCACGACCGGCGACATCACGTCGACCGACTACGCCAAGTACGCGGCCGAGTTCAGCCACGACGACGAGAAGGCGAGCCCGGGTTCGTACAAGGTCGGCCTGAAGACGGGCATCGAGGCCGAGCTGACCGCGACGAAGCGGACCGGCGTGCAGCGCTACACGTTCCCCGCCACCGACAAGGCCAACGTCCTCATCAACGCCGGCCAGTCGCTGCACAAGACCCTGAACACCAAGGTCGAGATCCTCGACAACCGCACCGTCCGCACGGCCATCACGGGCAGTGGCTTCTGCCAGGACACCAAGCCGTACACGGTGTACACGATCACCCGTTTCGACCGGCCGTTCAAAACCTCGGGCACGTGGAAGGGCGACGCGGTCACCGAGGGCTCGAAGGAGTCGACGGCCGGCGGTGAGCGCAGCGGCGCGTTCGTGCGCTTCGACACCTCCAAGGACCGCAGCGTCGAGGCGACCACGGCGATCTCGTACGTCGACGCGAAGGGCGCGGCGCTCAACCTCCGTTCCGAGGGCGGCCGTTCGTACGACCGCGTCGAGCGCGCCGCGCAGGCCGCGTGGGAGGACCGGCTCGACGACGTCAAGGCGCAGGGCGGCAGCGACACGCTCCGCCGCACCTTCTACTCGTCCCTGTACCGCTCGTTCCTCGCGCCGAACATCGGCAGCGACGTCGACGGCCGCTACACCGGCTGGGACCAGAAGATCCACCGGGCCAAGGGCTACACGTACTACCAGAACTGGTCCCTGTGGGACACCTACCGCACGCAGGCGCAGCTCCTGTCGCTGCTCGCGCCGCGTGAGTCCCGCGACATGGCGATCTCCGTCATCAAGATCGACGAGGAGAGCGGCTGGCTGCCCAAGTGGGGCTACGGCACGGTCGAGACGAACATCATGACCGGCGACCCGGTCACCCCGTTCCTCACCAACGCGTACCAGCAGGGTCTGCTCAAGGGCTACGAGGAGCAGGCGTACCGCGCGCTGAAGAAGAACGCCGACGGGGTCCCGCCGGCCGACTCCGCGCCGGTCGGCCGTGAGGCCAACAAGGAGTACATCGCGGACGGTTTCGCGCCGTACATCAAGGACCGCGCGCATGTGAAACCGGGCGACTCCGACTACGACCACGGCGCCTCCGCGACCCTGGAGTACGCGCTGTCCGACGCGATGCTCGGGCAGATGGCGAAGGACCTGGGCCACAAGGACGACGCGGCGCGGTACACGCAGCGGGCGCAGAACTACCGGAAGATCTTCGACAGTTCGACCGGCTTCTTCCGGGCGCGGGACGCGGCGGGCACCTTCACCGGCCCGGCCGACCCCGCCAAGAGCGAGGGCTTCCACGAGGGCACGTCCTGGCAGTACCAGTGGCTGGTCCCGCAGGATCTGCCCGGCATGGTCGGCCTGATCGGCGGCACCAAGTCGGCCAACGACCGCCTCGACTCGTTCTTCGCGTACGACCAGCTGGTGCAGGACCCCGCGAAGACCGCCCGTGAGGTGTGGGTCAACGGTCCCTACGACTACTACAACGCGGACAAGTACAACCCGCAGAACGAGCCCGACCTGATCGCGCCCTACACGTACCTCTCGACCGGCCAGCCCTGGAAGACGACGGACGTGGTGCACGCCGCGCTCACGCTCTTCACGGACGCCCCGACCGGCATGACCGGAAACGACGACCTCGGGACGATGTCCGCCTGGAACGTCCTGTCGTCGATCGGCATCTTCCCGGTGCAGCCCGGCACGGACACCTGGGGCCTGTCGACCCCGGTCTTCGAGCGGGTGGACGTGACCCTCGACCGGCGCTACTACCCGAACGGCCGCCTCGCGGTGAAGGCTCCGGGGACGTCGGATACGGCGCGATACATCCAGTCGGCGCAGACCGACGGGACCACTTTCGGGAAGACGTATCTGACGACGGATGACATCCGCGGGCTCCGGGAGCTGTCCTTCGCGGTCGGCGACAAGCCCTCCACCTGGGGTACTTCCGCCGACGCGGCGCCGCCCGCGCTGAAGTAACAGCACCACACGCCCCACCAGCACCACGAGACCCGCCCCTTCACCGAAGGGGCGGGTCTTAATCTGTTGTTTACTGTGTGTAGCTTGATCGTACTTGACCGTAATCACTGGAGAGCGGTTGACTGCTTTCCCCAGTCGTCGACGCGAGAGCGGCCTCAGTGAACTCTCAGCAGTCCCAGCACTCTCGGCCCGCGCCGAGCCCGGACCTCCTCGCGCCACTCGACCTGGCGTTCTGGAACATCGAGACCGCCGAACACCCGATGCACCTGGGCGCGTTGGGGGTGTTCGCCGCGGGGTCGCCGGGCGACGCCCGGCACGCGGTGGAGCTTCTCGCCGCCCGCGCCCCCGCGGTCCCCGGCCTGCGCATGCGCATCCAGGGGGTGCGGATCCCCGTGGGCGGCGCGGCGCGCGTGCCCGTACCCGACTTCGATCCACTCGACCACGTACGGCTCAGCGAGCCCACCGCGGACTTCCACGCGGCGGCCGGTGCCCTGATGGAGCGGCCACTCGACCGGGCCAGGCCCCCGTGGGAGGCGCATGTCCTGCCGGGCGCGGACGGCACCTCGTTCGCCGTCCTGTTCAAGTTCCACCACGCGCTGGCCGACGGACTGCGGGCGCTGACGCTCGCCGCCGGGGTGATGGACCCGATGGATCTGCCCGTCTCCCGGACGGCGCCCGCCGCCGAAGCGCCCCGCGGGTTCCGGCTGCCCTTCCCCGGCATGCGCGACCTCCGGCTCGGCGACCTCGACCCGCGCAAGCTCCCCGGACTCCTGCGGGACAGTGCCTCCAGCGCCGTCACGGCCCTCGACATCGGCACCTCCGTGGTCCGCGCCACCTGGGACGTGCACACCTCGCCCGCCCTCTCCTCGAACGCCACGGGCACCCGCTGCACCGAGGGCGTCGTCCTGGAGCTCGACGATGTGCACCGGGTGCGCAAGACGGTCGGCGGCACCGTCAACGACGTCCTCATCGCCGTCGTCGCCGGGGCGCTGCGGCGCTGGCTCGAGGAGCGAGGCAACGGCAGCGAAGGGGTGCGCCCACGGGCCCTGATCCCCGTCTCGCGTCGCCGTCCCCGTACCGCCCACCCCCAAGGCAACCGGCTCTCCGGCTACCTGGTGAAACTGCCCGTCGACGAGAGTGACCCACTCGCCCGGCTGCGCTCGGTTCGCACGGCCATGGACCACAACAAGGACGCGGGCCCGCAGCGCGGCGCCGGCGCCGTGGCCCTGCTGGCCGACCATGTGCCGCCGCTCGGCCACCTGATCGGCGGGCCCGTCGTCGCCCAGGCGGCCCGGCTCCTGTTCGACATCCTCGTCACGAGCGTTCCGCTGCCGAGCCTCGGCCTGCGGCTCGGCGGCTGCCCGCTCACCGAGGTCTACCCCCTGGCGCCGCTGGCCCAGGGGCAGTCCCTCGCGGTCGCGGTGTCGACGTACCGAGGGCGTGTCCACTACGGCCTGGTCGCCGACGCTGCCGCGGTCCCCGACCTGGACGTGCTCGCGGCCGGGATCCGCGAGGAGCTCGCGGCCCTCGTGCGGGCCTGCGAGGTGCAGGAGCGGCCCGTCTGACAGGGTCCGGCAGCCCGTCGCGTGGCGGCTTGGCGCCACGGCGCCTTTCCGCCCGCTCCGGGCGCCCCGCACGGGCCTCCGCGCTGGAATCCTTCCGTCCATCCGACCAGGTGGACAAGGGAGTTGGACAGTGCCCTCTTCGTGGCAAGTGCCCTCTGCGCGGCCCCCGATACACAGCTCGACAGAAAAGCCCAGCTCCACAGACAGGCCCGGCTCGGCAGACAGACCCGGCTTCACGGTCGGTTCGCCACGCGGCGCGAAGCGGTCCGCACGGCGCGGCAGATGGTCGGCGGCGGGTGCCTCGGTGCTCGCCGCCCTGCTCGTCGGCGCGGCGATACCCGCCACCGCCGCCGGGGACGCGCCCGTCTTCGCCGACCCGGGCGCCCAGGCGACCCCGACCGGCGGCCACACCGTCACTCTCCTCACTGGTGACGTCGTCACCTACAGCGGCACCGGCAACTCGCTCCAGATCGAACGGATCGTGCCCGGCGAGGGGCGCGAGGGCATGGGCTTCACACGCCACCATGTCGACGGGCACGAGTACGCCGTACCGATCGACGCCGCCGAGCAGATCGAGCGCGGACACGTCGACCAGCGGCTCTTCGACGTGACCGAGCTCGTGGCGTCGGGGTACGGCGACGGGGACACGAGCGCGCTGCGCCTCGTCGTCGGCGACGCGCCGTCCGTCGCGGGCGGGCCCCGGGCACCCGAGCACGCGCGCGTGGCCGACCGGTTCGACACCGCGCGGGCCGCCGTGCTCTCCGTACCGAAGAAGAACGCGGGTGCCGTCTGGGAGCAGCTGGCCACCACGTCGTCCGCCGCCCGCTCCGCCGGCATCGGCAAGGTGTGGCTCGACGGCCGGGTGAAGGCCAGCCTCGACGAGTCCGTGCCGCAGATAGGCGCCGACGAGGCCCACCGGCGCGGCGCCACCGGCAAGGGCGTTAAGGTCGCTGTCCTGGACACCGGCTACGACAAGGGGCACCCCGACCTCAAGGGCCGGGTGGTCGCCGAACAGGACTTCACCGAGGACGGTGAGGGCGTCCAGGACCGCCAGGGCCACGGCACCCACGTCTCGTCGATCGTCGCCGGGACGGGCGCGGCGTCGAGCGGCCGGTACGCGGGCGTCGCCCCGGGCGCCGACCTCGTCGAGGGCAAGGTCCTCGACAACAGCGGCCGCGGCTACGACTCCTGGATCATCGCCGGCATGGAGTGGGCGGCCGACCAGGGCGCCGGCATCGTCTCCATGAGCCTCGGCGCGAATCGCGCTTCGGACGGCACCGACGCGATGTCCGCAGCCGTCGACCGCATCTCCCGCGAGCAGGGCACCCTCTTCGTCATCGCCGCGGGCAACACCGGCGACCGCACGATCGGCGCGCCCGGCGCCGCCGACGAGGCCCTCACCGTCGGCTCCGTCACCAAGTCCGGGGCCCTGTCGTCCTTCTCGTCGCGCGGCCCGCGCGAGGGCCGCTGGGCGGTCAAGCCGGAGATCGCCGCGCCGGGCAGCTCCATCGTCGCGGCCCGCGCCGCCGGCACCCTCGGCGACGCCGCGGTCAGCTCCTCGTACGCGTCCCTGTCCGGCACGTCGATGGCGACACCCCATGTCGCGGGCGCGGCGGCGCTGCTCAAGCAGAAGCACCCGTCCTGGACCGGACAGCAGCTGAAGTCGGCCCTGGTCGGCGCGGCGTCCGACGTGCGGGGCACCACCGTCGACGAGACGGGCGGTGGGCTCGTCGACGTGCCCGCGTCCCTGGACGCCGAGGTGACGGCCGCACCCGCCACGCTCGCGGCCCGCGCGTCGGGCACTGCCGAGACCCGCGAGATCACCTGGACGAACACCACCGGCAAAGCGGTCCGCCTCCACGTCACCTCCGACAGCGACCTGGTGAAGCCCGGTCAGGAAAGCGTCACCGTCCCGGCGCGCGGCACCGCCACCACCACGGTGCGTCTCGCCCTCGCGCAAGTGGGCGCGGGTGCCTCGCTCGGCGGGCACGTCGTCGCCGACTGGCCCGGCAAGGGACACGTGAGCGTCCCCGTGTCCGTGACGGCCGCCGACGAGACCGGAGTCCTCACCCTCACCGGGCCTGCCCCGCGCGAGGGCGCCGAGGACACCTCGACCACCGTCGTCGTCCAGAACGAGAAGACGGGCGATTCCCTGCTCACCGGCGTCAGCGGCACCGGATCTCGCAACGCAACGCTCCCGCGCGGCAGTTACCGACTCCTCGTCAGCACCTGGGAGTACGACAAGGTCGGCAGGACCGTCGTGGGCCTGACCGCGATCCACTCCGTCCGGCACATCACCCTCGGCGAGAACGCCACCGTGCGGCTGTCGACCGACGGCGCGAAGCCCGTACACATGGGCGTCGATGACTCGGGAGTACGCACCACCACCAGCGGCGCTACCGGCCTCGTCTCCTCGCTCGGCGGCGGCGACACCGGCCTTGTCGCCACCAGCGCCGCGGGACCGTACGCGGTGCAGGTGGTGCCGACCCCCGAGGGGGAGACCTACGACGGGCTGATGCTGTTCGGCGGCACGTCCTGGCAGCAGCGTGAGATCGATGCGCACGAACCCGGCGGAAAGCCCGGTGACCTCGGGCTCCAGCTGTCGCAGTACAGCATCTACCGCTGGACGGGCAGCGTCACCGGCAAGGTCACCGACATCGGCGGCGGCACGGACGAGGAGCTCGCAGGCAAGGACCTCAAGGGCGCGATCGTGCTGTGGCAGCCCACGAAGTCCTCGCCCTCGGTCAACAACCCGATCTACCAGAAGCTCACGGACGCGGGCGTCGCCCTGATCCTGTACCAGGGCTACGGCCTGTCGGTGTACAAGCCGACACCGATCGCCGCCGTGAACGCGGAGTCGATGCCGTTGCTGAAGGACCGGCTCGCCCAGGGCCCGCTGACGCTGACCGTCGACGGCGTCGACACCTCCCCGACCGCGTACTTCCTCTTCCACAAGAGCGACGGCGCGATCCCCGCGGGCGCCGACTGGTACGACCGCCGGGCGGACCTCGCCCGCATCCGCACCACCGAGCGCACCCACGGCTACCCCGGCGACCCGAAGGGCCTCTACGCCTGGACGACCTGGCACGGCCTGCGGCTCGTGCAGCAGATGACGCGCTACCGCGTGCCCGCCGCACAGGACGTCTACGTCACGCCGGGCGTGCCGTGGACCACGGCGACCTTCCACTACCAGTACGACATCGGCGATACCGTGTTCCCGCTGGGCACCCTGCTGACCGCGCCCACCGTGTACGAGGCGGGCCGCACCTACGCCGACGACTGGATGTCGGCGCCCTTCAACCCGGCGCCCGGCGACAGCTCCGTCATGCGGGACGGCGACAAACTCCGGGTCGCGCTCCCGGTGTTCTCGGACGCGGCCGGGCACCAGTCCGAGTACGCGCCCCAGGCCGACCAGGGAACCACGGTCCTCGCCGCCGACGACGGCACCGTCGTCGACAAGAACGACCGCCCGGGCCAGGCCGTGTTCGACCTGCCGCGCGGCGACCGCTGGTACCGCCTCACCGTCGACGCCCAGCGCGACGGCGGCGACCCGGTCACGTGGCGCCTCGGCACCCGCATCACCAGCGAGTGGCGCCTGCGTTCTGGCCACGCGGCACATGTCACACCCGCCCGGCTCGTCGACCTCGACTACGACCTGCCGCTCAGCGGCACCAACTCGGTAGGAGCGAAGGACGACTTGAGGTACACGGTCGGCGCCGCGAAGGGGGACAGGCCCGTCACCTCGCTCAAGGTCTGGTACGCCACCGACGGTGCCACCTGGCACCGGGCCGACGTGGTGCGCGGTGACGGAGGGCACTGGAAGGTGACGGTCCCGGCCGCCGGTACGGCCAAGGTGTCGCTGCGCACCACAGCCACCGACACCTCCGGGGCCGCACTCACCGAAACCCTGACCGACGCCTATAACTCGGGCTGCCCCGACATGTGGTGCGACGAGCAGGGCTGATTTCGGCCCTTGATCAGGACCGGGCCCGCTGAGCGATGATCGGTGCATGACCGATGCACCAGGATCGCTCGGCGGGCTCGGCCTCGGCGCCGACGAGGAGAAGCTCTACCGGCGCCTCGTCGAAGAGGGGCCCGCGGACGCTGGACGCGACCCGGCCGCCGCCCGGCTCTGCGCCCTCGGACTCGCCGATGAGGCCGACGGTCTGCTCACGGCCGTATCACCCCAACTCGCCCTCACCGAACTGGTGCTGACCCAGGAGCGCGCCGTGCTCCAGGCCAGGGCGGGGGTCGAGGAGCTCACCGAGGTCTTCCGCAGGCGCACCGCGACCGCCGGCCCGGCCCTCGAAGTGGTGCGGGGGCGCGAGCGCGTCGGGCGCCTCATCCAGCACCGGCTGCGCGGTGCCCGCGGCGACGTCCGCTTCTTCGCCAAGCCGCCCTTCGCCGTCATCGGCGTCCAGGACACCAGCGACGCCGACGAGGCGGACCTCAGCCGGCGCGGCGTCCGCGAACGCCTGGTCATCGAGCGCGCCGTCCTCAACGAACCCGGGGCGCCCCAGGAGATCCGGGCCTCCCTCGACCGGGGCCAGGAGATCCGGTTCACACCCGAGCTGCCCTGCAAACTGCTCATCACCGACGACGACCTCGCCGTCGTCCAGCTCGACGCGAGCGGGGGCGACCGGGACGGGGTCCTGCTGGTGCGCCCCGGCGGGCTGCTCACCTCCCTCATCACACTCTTCGAGCTGCAGTGGGAGCGTGCGGTGCGGCTGCGTGAGGACGGCGCGGGCCGGCTCACGCCGAGCCCCGCCACGGCCGACGAACTCCCCGACGAGGAGGACCGCAGACTGCTCGCCCTGCTGCTCGCCGGGCACACGGACGCCTCCGCCGCCCACCACACGGGCCTGGGCCGCCGCACCGTGCAGCGCCGCATCCGCCGCCTGATGGACCTGGCGGGCACCGACTCGCGCATCCAGCTGGGGTGGTACGCGCGGGACAGGGGGTGGTTGTAGGGGGGGCGATGGGTGGTTGTCAGGGCGGCGGGCGCGATGCCCGCCGCTTTACGGATCACGTGTCTTCGGTCACACGGACGTCGCGCCCCGGCCGTGGCCCTGTCGGGGTTCGCCCTGCTTGCGCGGCCGCACCGGACCGAGGTCCAGGACCGGCGTTCCCGGTAGGGCCCGGGAGCGGGATAAACTGCCCACTTGGCGGAATGTCGACAGCAGGTTGTAAGGTCCCGCCTTTTGGGAGCATCGCGGTCACTCACAGCACGCCGCGGTCCGAGTGACGCGAGGAACGCAGCGGCGATGACGATGACAGAAGACAGCCCGACGGGCGCCACCGACGCCACGGTGGTGTCACAGGAGTCGTTCGGCCCCGGGATCGACCCCGAGCGGCTCGCCGTCTGCCTGAGCGTGCTCGACGAACTCGACAAGCTGGATGTCGACCACCCCGACGCGATCCAGGTCCGGCGGGCCACGGCCGGTGTCTACCGGACCGTGAAGCAGCGCCGCCGCCAGGACCGCCGCGCCGCGAAGACCGCCCACGACAAGGCCGTCACCGAGGCGACCGCGACCGGCTCCGCCGAGCGCATCGACGACGAGACCGAGGGTCTCCTGCCGTCCTCGCAGGTCCAGGAAGGCAAGCTCGCGGGGATACTCCAGCGTCCCCGCTCCTGCTACACCTGCAAGGCCCGGTACGTCGAGGTCGACTACTTCTACCACCAGCTCTGTCCCGAGTGCGCCGCCATGAACCGCGCCAAGCGCGACATCCGCGCGGACCTCTCCGGCAAGCGCGCCCTGCTCACCGGCGGCCGCGCCAAGATCGGCATGTACATCGCGCTGCGTCTGCTGCGTGACGGCGCGCACACGACGATCACGACGCGATTCCCCAAGGACGCCATCCGCCGCTTCAAGGCGATGGACGACTCGGCGGACTGGATGGACCGCCTGGAGGTCGTCGGCATCGACCTGCGGGACCCGGCCCAGGCCGTGGCCCTGTCCGAGCAGGTCGCCGAGCAGGGCCCGCTGGACATCCTCATCAACAACGCGACGCAGACCGTACGCCGGCTGCCCTCCGCGTACGCCGCCCTCGTCGAGGGTGAGAGCGCCCCGCTGCCGGCCGGTGAGCTGCCCGCCCACCACGTCATCGGCGCGTTCAACTCCGGCGCGGTCGACGGCCTGACCGCGCTGCCCGCCGGTATCTCCGGCATCGACGCCCAGAAGGTCGCCGATCTCGCCCTGGTCGCGGGCAACGCCAGCGTCGCCCGGCACCGCGACGGCAGCGCCATCGACGCGGGCGGCCTTGTCCCGGACGTCGTCGAGAGCAACACGTGGGTGCAGACGATCGAGCAGATCTCCCCGGTGGAGCTCCTCGAGACCCAGCTGTGCAACTACACGGCGCCGTTCATCCTGATCAGCGCGCTGCGCCCGGCGATGGCCGACGCCGCGAAAAAGGCGTCGAGCGGACGCGCCTACGTCGTGAACGTCTCGGCGATGGAGGGCGTATTCGGCCGCGGCTACAAGGGCGCGGGGCACCCGAACACGAATGCCGCGAAGGCCGCCATGAACATGGTGACGCGGACCAGCGCCCAGGAGATGTTCCAGACCGACGGCATCCTCATGACCTCGGTCGACACGGGATGGATCACCGACGAGCGCCCGCACTACGACAAGCTGCGCCTCGCCGACGAGGGCTTCCACGCCCCCCTCGACCTGATCGACGGCGCAGCCCGCGTCTACGACCCGGTCGTGCGCGGCGAGGCCGGCGAGGACCTGTACGGCGTCTTCCTGAAGGACTACGCGCCCGGCAAGTGGTAGCGGCTCAGCGAGTGTCCGGCAGCCGGTGACGGAGCTGCTGGTGGACGGCATCGGTCAGGCCCGGCGACGCGGCCCTGACCCGGGTTCCGCCGTCCACCAGGAAGTCGGCTCCCGTCACCCAGGCCGCCTCGTCCGACACCAGCCAGCGCACCGCCCGGGCCACGTCCTCCGGCTCCCCGATCCGGCCCAGCGGCAGCCCCGTCGCCACGGACTCCTCGGCGTGCTCCCACACGAAGCGCGCCATCTCCGTGCGGACGAGCCCGGGCGAGACGGAGTTGACCCGCACCAACGGGGCCAGTTCGCCCGCGAGTTGCTGCGTCAGGTGCAGCAGCGCCGCCTTGCTGGTTCCGTAGGCGCCCACGCGGGGGCCGACGTGCCCGGCGCCCTCGGTGCAGATGTTCACCACGGCCCCGCCGTGCTCCGACATCCAGGCTCGCCAGGCGCACTGGACCAGCCGCAGCGGCGCCTCCACGTTGACCGTGAACGCCTCGCGCCAGACCGTCGGGTCCGCCTCCATCAACGGCCCGTAGGGCTGGTTCGTGGCCGCGTTGTTCACCACGATGTCGAGGCGGCCGAAGGAGTCCAGCGCCCGCTCCGTCAGCTCCCACAGATGCGCGGGATCCGCGACGGACCCGGCCAGTCCCGTGGCTTCGGCGCCGCTCTTCGTCAGCGCGGCGACGGTCTCGCGGACCCCGTCCGGATCACGCGCCGTCACACACACTCGCGCCCCGGCACCCGCGAGCGCCACGGCGACGGCCCGGCCGATGCCCCGCGACCCCCCGGTCACGACGGCGACCCTGCCTTCCAGCGAGAGCTCCGAAGTCATGGGGCGTACGGTCTCATGACGAGGCGTCAGTCCGACATGTCAACTACGTAGGGATGGTGTGAAGTTGGTGGACCGATACCCCTGCGCCACCAGCTCCATCACTGGCCGCCAGTCCTCCATGACTCCGGCGTCGAGGCCCACCACCTTGCCCGCGTCGTCCGCCTGACGCAGCGTCACCGCATCGTCGGCCAGCGGGTCACGGGCGAACGCCAACGCCTCCTCGGGCGTCATCGGTCCGCCCTGCGTCTCCAGCGTCAGCGCGCTCTGCGGCGACAGGCCGCGTGCCGGGTCCGATGTCGCCAGGTAGCGCTTGGCCGGGACGTGCAGCTGCACCAGGCGCGCGACCCGCTCACCGAGCAGCCCCCGCACCGCGGCCGCCGCGGTGTCCGCGTGGCCCGCGTCGTCGCCGGGGCGCAGCAGGTGGCCTATGTCGTGGACGAGCCCCGCGAGCTGGAGCTCCTTGTCGCTGGGGTGGCCGCGGCGCAGCAGCGCGGCGGTCTGCAGCGCGTGGTCGTGCAGGTCGACGGGGTCGCCGCTGCGGTCGGGGGTGTCCCACGCGCCGCGGCAGGCGTGCAGGAGATCCATCAGTTCGTCGACGCTGCGCAGCTCGACCCGTGTCATGTGTGACTCCTCCCTGGGACCCGTATGCCGGTGTTCCGGCAGGACACCATGGCCATCTTTCGCCGGGGACAACGGGACATTAACGGCGCGTCCGGACCGGCGATAGGCTGACCGTCGGCAGTGATCTTCAGTGGTGGCGCGGCGCCGGGGCCGAGGAGGAGACAGGTACGGATGACAGGTGGGCACTCTCCGGCGGTGGACGAACCCCGTGATCCGGACGTCGATCTGCGCGTGCCGGCCCAGAGGCGCGCGGGCCTGCGGGCACAGGGCCCGATCGTGGCGGTCGTCTCGCTCGGCGGAGCCCTCGGCGCCTGCGCCCGCTACGGCGCCGCGCTCCTGTGGCCCACGTCGCCCGGGGCGTTTCCCTGGACGACGATGTGGGTGAACGCGCTCGGCTGTTTCGTGATCGGCGTGTTCATGGTGATCATCACCGATGTGTGGGCGGCGCACCGCCTGGTGCGGCCGTTCTTCGGCACCGGAGTCCTGGGCGGCTTCACCACGTTCTCGACATACGCGGTGGACATCCAGCAGCTGGCTGTCGGCGGCCGGGTCCGTACGGGCCTGGTCTATCTCGCGGCGACGCTTCTGGCGGCGTTCGCCGCGGTCGGGCTCGGGGCGGCGCTGACGCGCCGCGTACTGGCGTGGAGGAAGTGATGACGCGACTGACCGGGCGTGCCCTGCGACTGACGGTCTTCGTCGGTGAGAACCACACGTGGCACCGCAAGCCCCTGTACAGCGAGATCGTGCACCGGGCGCACAAGGCGGGACTCGCGGGGGCGAGCGTCTTCCGTGGCATCGAGGGGTTCGGGGCGTCGTCCCTGATCCACACCTCGCGGCTGCTCTCGCTCAGCGAGGACCTGCCCGTGGCCGTCGTGATCGTCGACACCGAGGCGCGGGTCCGGGCGTTCCTGCCGGAGCTGGACGAGCTGGTGTCGCAGGGCCTGGTCATGCTCGACGACTGCGAGGTCATCCGTTACGTGGGCCGGGAGAAGGGCGGAACGCGGGCGTGAACTGGCTCCTGGTGATCGCCGGCGCGATGGTCGGCGCACCCCTGCGCTATCTCACCGACCGGGCCGTGCAGACCCGCCACGACAGCGTCTTCCCGTGGGGGACGTTCACGGTGAACGTCTGCGGCTGCCTCGTCCTCGGCCTGCTGACCGGCGCCGTCGCCGCGGGCGCTGCCTCGTCGCAGGTGCAGCTGCTCATCGGCACGGGCCTGTGCGGCGCGCTGACGACGTACTCGACGTTCTCGTACGAGACTTTCCGCCTCGGCGAGGACGGGGCGCGGCTCTTCGCTGTGGCCAATGTGGCCGCGAGCGTCGTTGCCGGTCTCGGCGCCGCCTTCGCGGGGGTCGCACTCGCCGACGCCCTTTGGGGGTAGACCGAAATAGAGGGGCGCGAAAGTCTGAACGCCACGCCCGTCACGTCCGTACCCTCCCGTACCAACAAGTAGCTCGCCCCCGAGGCGAGTTGACGCCGGTATCGGGAGGATTGCTTGCGACGCATCAACGGGACCGCGCTCATCTTTGCCGCCCTGGTCGCCACCCTGGGCGCACTCGCCTTTCCGATCTGGTCGTACGCCGACCGCTCGGGCACCGGGCCGGCCAACCTGAACGCGGGCAGCGTGGCCACCCAGTGGGGTCCCCTGTCGGCCACCGACCGGGACTTCCTGGTCAAGGTGCGGCTCGCCGGGCTCTGGGAGATACCGGCCGGCCAGCAGGCCATGGAGCGGGCGCCGACGCAGGCGATCAGGATGGCGGGCGACCACCTCGTCGTCGGCCACACCGACCTCGACAAGCGTGTCCGCTCGGTCGCGGGCCGGCTCGGCGTCGAGCTGCCGAACCAGCCCAACCCGCAGCAGCAGGGCTGGCTCGACCAGCTGACCGCCGCGAGCGGCAAGGACTACGAGAACAAGTTCGCCAATCTGCTGCGCGACTCTCACGGCAAGGTCTTCGCGCTGATCGCCCAGGTCCGCCACACCACGCGTAACACCCTTGTCCGCGAGCTCGCCACGGACGCCAACCAGACCGTCCTCGACCACATCACGATGCTGGAGAACACGGGCGACGTGGACTTCGACGCCATCGCGAACGAGGCCGCGGGCACCGCGACCGCCAGCCCCACCGGACCGCCGCCCCCGGGAGGCGTGCTGCCACCCGCTCCGAACCCCGCCGAGCCCTCCGGCTCGCCCTATGTGACCTCTCAGCCGTCGGCCGAGCCGACCGACGATCCGGGGCGATCGATCAACACGGCCCGGCCGGACCCCACGTAGTCGTGGCCCAGTCGGGTGTCATATCTCCGGTGGCCGAATGAATCCCCGGCGACCCCCAGCCGTCTCTCTGGTTTCGGCCCCATCGAGCGGGACCCTGCTCATATGGTTACTCTGTCTGTAGCCGACGACAGCACAACGTGGTCCTACCAGTACCCGTGGTCCGTCGCGGGACGGCCCCATCCCGGGCCGCCCATGCAGAAAACCGGCGCCACCGCGCCCGAACCGGTATCGAAACCAGGCCCGACCGGGCGCCGGACGCCCGACGGGAACGCCGGGGCGGACGCGCCGGACAGGGTTACCCGACACACAAGGAGTGCGCGGTGACACCAGAGAAGACGAATCGCGAGCAGCGCCCCCGAGAACGCACGGAGCGCGCAGGGCGGCGGCCCGAGAAGCTGGGCAGCCTCGACGTGTGGGCCCGCTCGGCCCCGATCAGACTCGCGGGCTACGAGGACGACCTCGCGGAGCCCCACATCCTCCCGAGCGTGGACTGACCGGCCCCCCGGCCCCGTATCCGTCCCTGACCGGTCGCGTGCCAGAGTCACGTACATGCTGATCAGGGACGCAGAGGACAAGGACTGGGCGCAGATCTGGCCGTTCTGGCGGCAGATCGTCGGGTCCCGCGAAACGTACGCCTGGGACCCGAAGACCCCCGAGGCGCTTGCCCGGACCCTGTGGATGGGTCCGGGCAAGCGTGCGTATGTCGCCGAGGTGGACGGCGCTGTTGTCGGCTCGGCCTACGTCGCGCCGAACTACGGTGGTCCCGCCGCCGGCATCGCCAACGCGGGATTCATGATCGACCCCGCCCTGGGCGGCCGCGGCATGGTGTTCAACGCGGTCGTCGAGACCAACCCCGCCGTCGGCCTGTGGACCTCCCTCGGCTTCACGATCCTGGGCACGGTCCCGGACGCGTACGAGCACGCCCGGCACGGCCGGGTGGGGCTGAACATCATGTACCGCGCGCTGTGACGCGCCGACTCCCGACGGTGCCACGTCCCCGGAGACCGGTTTCGCGCCTTCTTCGCACGCGCTGACAGACGGCCGTTTTCGGACATTCGTTGCGGGTGCCGCTCTGGGCCCGGTGCCGATGAGCGGTCATCGGATCACTCTCTCAACTACCGCCTCTGCGCGGCCCATTGACGCGCTCACAGACCCCTACCATCATCAGACCTCCGATGAATGCCCAGCCTTGAGCCGCATCAGGGAGTGCTGAGTATGAGTTCGTACCCAAGACGCCAGGTCCTCGGGACGGCCGCAGCCGTGGCAGCCGCCGCCGCAGTGCCGCTCGCCGCCGCCGGTCCGGCGGCCGCGTCCGACGCGGCGGCCACCGCCCGGACCGCGTCCGCGGATGCCGACTGGGGGCCTGTCCCCGACCCGGTGCCCGTACCGCTCGACGCCCATTTCGACAACGACGGCGTCGACACCTCGGCCGCCCGTGGAGGCGACTTCGACGGCAGCGGCTACACCTTCCCCGGGGAGGAACTTCCCGCAGGGCCCGTCGAACTCGACGGGATCGCCTATGTCTTCCCGTCCTCGGCGGCGGGCGCGAAGAACAACGTCGTGGCCATGGGGCAGCGCGTCGACCTCCCCAAGGGCCGTTACCTGTCCGCCCTGTTCCTCACCGCGGGCAGCTACGGCAACGCGTCCGGCAGCGCGACCGTCCACTACGCCGACGGCTCCACCACGAGCGCCGGACTCGGCGGCGCCGACTGGTACTCCTCCGGCGGCCCGCTCTCCGCCGCCTACCGTTACAAGCCCGACGGCACCAAGGACACCAGCCGCGTCGGCATCGGCACCAGCGAGATCCCCCTCGACCCGCAGCGCGAGGCCGTCGCGATCACCCTGCCGAAGCTCAACCCGGCCGAGGCGAACAAGACCGCCCTGCACGTCTTCGCGCTGTCGCTCCAGCCGGCCGCGCAGGGCCGGGCGCTGGCGCTGCGCGACGCGCACTCCACGTTCTCGCTCCTGGAGTCCACCGGCGCGCAGAGCGTCGAGGCGACCGTCGTGAACGCGGGCACCGTCGGCATCGTCACCGCCGACGCCCTCACCGTCAGCGTCGACGTGCCCGGCGCGCGCACCGTCGAGCCCGCCCGCGTCAGGCGCCTCGCCCCCGGTGAGCAGGCCCGCGTCCGCGTCGGCATCCGCAACCGCGCGGGCACCGCGCCCGGCACCGTCCAGGACGGCAAGGTCGTCGCCACGGGGCGCGGACACCAGGCCGCGGCCAGCTCCGGGAAGCTCACGCTCGGTGTACCCGACTACGAGCCGACCGACGCGTCGCTCTCCGGCCACCAGGCCCCGTACTGGTTCCACTCCGCGAAGTTCGGCATCTTCATCCACTGGGGCGTCTACTCGGTGCCCGCGTGGGCGCCGGTCGGCAAGCAGTACGCCGAGTGGTACTGGGATCAGATGCAGGACCCGAACAACCCGACGTACGCCCACCACAAGGCCACGTACGGCGAGGACTTCGCGTACGACGACTTCATCCCGATGTTCACCGCGAAGAAGTGGGACCCGCGCGCGTGGGTCGAGCTGTTCCGGGACGCGGGCGCCCAGTACCACGTCCTCACGTCCAAGCACCACGAGGGCTTCGCGCTCTGGGACACCAAGCTGTCGGACCGCAACTCCGTGAAGATGGGGCCCAAGCGGGACATCATCAAGGAGCTCTTCGCCGCGTCCCGCCGCTATACCCCCGAGCTGCACCGCGGTCTGTACTTCTCGATGCCCGAGTGGTTCAACCCCGACAATCCGTGGATGGGGCACGCCCCGCGCAACCCCTACACCCTGGAGCCCGTCCCCTACACCGGCTACACGTCCGGCAAGGACTACGTGAAGGGCTTCCAGGCCCCGCAGATGCTGGAACTGATCCACGACTACGACCCGCAGCTCCTGTGGTGCGACATCGGCGGTGTCAACGACTCGCGCAACGTCCTCGCCGAGTTCTTCAACCACGGCAAGAACCGCCCGAAGCCGTACGAGGTCGCCGTCAACAACCGTTCCGGGATCGGCTTCCACGACTTCACGACACCCGAGTACACGACGTACGACAACACCGTCGTCGCCAAGTGGGAGTCGAGTCGCGGGCTCGACCCGTACAGCTACGGCTACAACGCCGAGACGCCCGACGACCGCTACATGAGCACCGAAGAGGTCGTGCACAGCCTCGTCGACATCGTGTCGAAGAACGGCAACTTCCTCCTCGACATCGGGCCGCGCGCCGACGGCACCATCCCGGAGATCATGCAGACCCGGCTGCGCGAGACGGGCCACTGGCTCAAGACCAACGGTGAGGCCATCTACGACACCACCTACTGGTCCCGGATGGCGCAGCTCGGCGAGGACCTGCGGTTCACGGTCAGGCCGAACAAGGCGTTCTACATCCACTCGCTCGCCGAGCCGGGCGCGACGCTCACGGTTGAGGCAGCGGTGCCGGTCAGGTCCGGGGACAAGGTCACGATGCTCGGCTACGACCGTCCGCTGAACTGGCGTACCACGGGCGGGTCGTTCGTCGTGGATGTGCCGGCGGCGGCACGCGCGGCGGGCGAGCACGTGTGGGTGTTCAAGGTGGAGTGGAAGGGCTGAGACGTGACGGGGTGAACCCGTGAGTGAGCGGCGGCGGGCGGGTGCGGGGTCCGTCCGCCGCCCGTCGTGCGTTCGGTAGCTCAGTCCTCTGATTCATCCGATGAGTTCTACGAGATGTCCAAGTAATCGCAAGGAACGATCCATTGACACTCCCTCCGGAGGGCTTGAATCATCGGACCTCATGACGGATCCGAGCTCCAAGATCGCGCCCCGGCGACGCAGACACCGACTGATCGGCACCGTAGCGGCGTTCCTCCTGCTTGCGGCACCGGCCCCCCTGGCGCGGGCGGCACCCCAGGACCCCATGCCCCGGACCTTGCCGAGCCTTGCCAACTGGACGTCAGGGCACGGTACTTACTCCTACGGTCCCGGCGCCCGCCTGGTCGCGCACGACGCCGCCTCGCGCCGCGTCGCCACCACCCTCGCCGATGACCTGCACGCCGCGGGCAAGGGCACCGTGCCGGTCACCGGCGGTCCGTCCCGCGCCGGCGACATCGTGGTCGATGTCGAGCCGTCACGGAGCGGATCCCTGGGCGCCGAGGGCTACGAACTCCGCGCCGCACAGCGGCTCGAGATCACCGGAGCGGCCGAGGCCGGAGCCTTCTACGGCACCCGCACCCTCCTCCAGCTTCTCGCCCAGGGCGACCAGGTGCCGGCCGGACGCACCGTCGACGTACCCCGGTACAAGGAACGCGGCGTCGGCGTCTGCGCCTGCTATGTGCACATCTCCACGGACTGGATGGAGAACCTGGTGCGCGACATGGCGTACCACAAGCTCAACCAGCTGCTCGTCGAGCTGAAGGTGAAGAGCGACCGGCACCCCGAGGCCAACACCTGGGGCTACTACTCCAAGAGCGAGATCCGCCGCCTCGTCGCGCTCGGCGAGAAGTACCACGTCACCATCGTTCCGGAGATCAACTCCCCGGGTCACATGGACCCCTGGATCGAGAACCGCCCCGACCTCCAGCTCACCGACTCCGACGGCAAGCCGCAGCCGTCCCGCCTCGACATCACCGCACCCGCGGCCTTCGACTACTACAAGAGCCTCATCGACGAGTACGGCGAGGTGTTCCCCGCCAAGTGGTGGCACATGGGCGCCGACGAGTACATGCTCGGTTCCGACTTCGCCAAGTACCCGCAGATCGACGCGTACGCGAAGAAGAAGTATGGCGAGAACGCCACGCCCCAGGACGCGTTCATCGACTTCGTCAACCGTGTCGATGAGTACGCCGCGAGCAAGGGCAAGCGGCTGCGCATCTGGAACGACGGCCTGACCGGCGCCAACACCGTCCCGGTGACGGCCGGCACGGCCATCGAGCACTGGCTCGGCGTCAAGGTGAAGCCCAGCGAGCTGATCGCACAGGGCTACCCTGTGATGAACGCCGCCTACGCCCTCTACCTCGTGCGCGGCGGCTTCCACACCGACACGCAGAAGCTCTACGACGAGCAGTGGGATCCGCGCAGCTTCGAGGGCGAGAAGCTCGCCTCCCGCGACGGCATCACCGGCGCCAAGATCAGCCTGTGGCCCGACAACGGGCGGGGCGAGACGGAGAACGAGGTCGCCGCTGCGGCCCGGCTGCCCCTGAGCCATATCGCGCAGGCGACGTGGAGCGACCCGCACCCCGACGCGACGTACGCCGGCTTCACCGCACGGGCCGAGGCCGTCGGCCGGGCACCGGGACAGCGGGACCTGACCCGGCCGCCCGTCTCCGACGGCACGTACACCCTCGCCGACACGCGCCACCGCACTCAGGCCGCAGGCTTCGAGCTCACCCGCACCCCGGACGGCTATCTCACCCTCAAGTCCACCGCGACCGGGAGCTGCCTGGAGACCCGCAGCGGAAGGCTCACCCTCAACGTGCCACTGCAGCCCGGATCGGCGGTCACGCAGGAGACCTGCGACGCGAAGAGCACCCTTCAGCGCTGGCAGGTGTCCTGCGCCGGCGGTGGCTACGTGCTCACCAACGCCATCACGCGCATGACGCTCAACGCGACATCCGACGGACGTCTGGTGCAGAACCCGCCCGACCAGCAGACCCCGACCATCTGGACGCTGACCCAGCGCTGAACCGGCGCTGTCCCGAAGGGATCCCACCCGCAGATGACCGTCAGCAGACGACTCTTCATGGCCGCCGCCGTGACCACTGCCGTGGCCGCGTCGAGCAACTCCCTCGCCCTGGCAGCGACCCGCACCACGGCGGAAGAACCCCACTACCGTATCCCCATCAGCACCGCGGATTCCCCGGAGGAACTGGTCGCCAAGGCCTCCCAGGTCCGCCCGACGAAGCGTCAGATCGCCTGGCAGAGCCTCGAGAAGACCGCCTTCCTGCACTTCGGCGTGAACACCTTCACCGGCCTCGAGTGGGGCACCGGCGACGAGGACCCGAACGTCTTCCAGCCGACAGGCCTCGACACCGACCAGTGGGCACGCGCGCTGCGCGACGGCGGATTCAAGCTCGCCATCCTCACGGTCAAGCACCACGACGGCTACGTCCTCTACCCGTCCCGCTACACCAAGCACAGCGTCGCGTCGAGCAGTTGGCGCGACGGCCGGGGCGACGTGCTGCGCTCCTTCGCCGACTCCATGCGCAAGTACGGCATCAAGGTCGGCGTCTACATCTCGCCCGCGGACGAGAACCAGTACCTCGACGGCGTCTACGCCAACGGCAGCAAGCGGTCCGCCCGCACCATCCCCACGCTCGTCGACGGCGACGACCGGGCAGGCAGCCACCCGCGCACGTTCACCCTCGACGCGACGGACTACGGCGCCCACATGCTCAACCAGCTCTACGAGGTGCTCACCGAGTACGGGCCCGTGGACGAGGTGTGGTTCGACGGCGCGCAGGGCCGCATCCCGCCGGAGAAGGTCGAGACGTACGACTGGGACAGCTGGTACGCGGTGATCCGCGCGCTCGCCCCCGGCGCCACCATGGCCGTGCGCGGACCGGACGTGCGCTGGGTGGGCAACGAGGGCGGGCTGGCGCGCGAGGACGAGTGGAGCGTCGTCCCGGTCAAGGACTCGGGCAACGGAAGCGTCGACTACGCCCTGCGGTACGACACGCCGGACCAGGGCAGCCGTGACGCGCTCGCGCAGTCGCGCTCCGTGGCCCAGTACCTCCAGTGGTGGCCCGCCGAGTGCGACGTGTCCATCAGGCCCGGCTGGTTCTACCACGCGGACCAACAGCCCAAGAGCGTCGACCAGTTGGCCGACATCTGGTTCCGGTCCGTGGGCCGCAACTCCGTGCTGCTGCTCAACATCCCGCCGGACACGGACGGCCTGTTGCCCGCGGCGGACGTGGCGCGGCTCGAGGAGTTCCGCGAGCGCATCGACCGCGAACTGCCCGAGGACCTGGCGGACGGCGCCCGTGTGCGCGACGACGGCGAGGGCACCCGCACCGTCGACCTGCGCACCGCCCGGGAGGTCGACCGGATCCGGCTAGCCGAGGACATCCGGCACGGCCAGCAGGTGGAGCAGTTCGTCGTCGAGGCCAAGACCGGCGGCGGCTGGACCGAGGTGGCGCGGGCCGGCACGATCGGCGCGAGCCGCGTCCTGGTCCTGCCGGCGCCGGTGACGGCCCGCGAGTGGCGCCTGCGGATCACGCAGACCCGCACCGGCCCGCACATCGCCCGGTTCGGGCTCTACCGCTCCCGGGTCTGAGGGCGGGGAACGGGACGTGGGGTGGCCCGCCGGACGCGGGCCGCCCCACGCGTGCGAGGATCGGCGGCATCGGTCCAGTGCGTTGCGTTTGCGTGTACGAGGCGGAACCTTGACATGCTCCCCCTCCTGAGGGGGATTCCTACGGCTCGCGTCGTGGGGTTTTCTGCTTCGTCGCCGACTGCCTGCCCGGAGTTCTCCGTTGAGGTCTTACACCAGCTCCACAGACTGTCACCGCCAGCCCGGCGGCCAGAAGGTTGCGTGCTGCGTTCACGTCCCGGTCGTGGGTCGTGCCGCAGTCACACGTCCAGATGCGGACGTTGAGCGGCATCGTGTCCTGCAAGGTGCCGCAGTGGGAGCACAGCTTGGACGAGGGGAAGAAGCGGTCGACCGCGATCACTTCCCGGCCGTACCAGGCGGCCTTGTACTCCAGCATGTTCCGGAAGTTCGACCACGCCGCATCCGAGATGGCGCGGGCAAGGCTCCGGTTCTTGACCATGTTGCGTACGGTCAGGTCCTCGATCACGATCGTTTGGTTTTCACGAACGAGACGAGTGGTCAGTTTGTGCAGGTGGTCGCGGCGACGGTCGGCGATCCTCGCGTAGATCTTGGCGACCTTGCGCCGGGCCTTGGCCCGGTTCGCACTGCACTGTTCCTTCTTCGCCATGCGGCGCTGAGCCTGGGCGAGGGCGGCACGGTCCTTGCGTTCGTGCCGGGGATTGGCGATCTTCTCCCCGGTGGACAGGGTCAGCAGGTGGTGTAGACCGACGTCGATTCCCACGGTCGAATCGGTAGCGGCAAGTGGCTTGACGGCCGGGTCCTCGCACAGCAGGGAGACGAACCAGCGCCCCGCGGCGTCCTGCGACACGGTCACCGTGGACGGGGACGCGCCCTCTGGCAGCGGGCGCGACCACACGATGTCCAGCGGCTGGGCCATCTTCGCCAGAGTCAGGCCACCGTCACGGAACCGGAAACCGCTGGTGGTGTACTCGGCGGATTTCCGCGACTTCTTCTTCGACTTGAAACGCGGATACCTTGCCCGCTGGGCGAAGAAGTTGGTGAACGCCGTCTGCAAGTGCCGCAGACACTGCTGGAGCGGCACGGAGGAAACCTCGTTGAGGAACGCCAATTCCCCGGTCTTCTTCCATGCGGTCAACATGGCCGACGTGGCGTTGTAGTTGACCCGCTCCTGCCGCGCCCACGCTTCGGAGCGGGCGGCAAGCGCGAGGTTGTAGACCTTGCGCACGCATCCGAACGTGCGCGACAGCTCGGCTGCCTGCGCATCGGTCGGGTAGAAGCGGTACTTGAACGCCCGCTTCACACACGTCGTGGCCACGCTCACAAACTAGTGTGACTGCCACATAAGACCAAACCTGCGGGTCAGAGCACGGTCTTTCGCCCTGGGAGCGAAAGACCACAACCTTGCCCTGCACCGCAGGAGTCCGTTTCCTCCCCTGCCTGAAGGCAGGGGTATCCACGGAGGAACCCGATGACTGCGGAAGACGTGACCCCGAAGGCCTGCTGCGCCGCGCGCCGCGAAGGCGGCGGCGATCCGCAGCCCGCACCCCTCGCCCCGACGGCCCGGCGCGCCTCCGGCAAGGGCATGGCGACCCTGCCCGGCGGCACGTTCCGCATGGGCAACGAGGACGACCGGGCCAACCCCGGCGACGGCGAGGGACCGGTCCGCGAGGTCACCGTCGGCCCCTTCCGGATCGACGAACACGCCGTCACGAACGCCCAGTTCGCGACGTTCGTCAAGGACACCGGCTTCGTGACCGCCGCCGAGCGGTTCGGCTGGTCGTACGTCTTCGCCGGCTTCCTCGACCCGCACGTCGCCCGCGCGGCGCCCGCCCCCGCCGGCACCCCCTGGTGGCGGGGCGTCGAGGGCGCGACCTGGCGCGCGCCCGAGGGACCGGGCTCCGGGATCGGGGACCGGTCGCGGCACCCCGTGATCCACGTCAGCTGGGACGACGCGAGCGCCTACGCCGCCTGGGCCGGCAAGCGGCTGCCGACCGAGGCCGAGTGGGAGTACGCGGCCCGCGGTGGACTCGACCAGGCCCGCTACCCATGGGGCGACGAGCTGACCCCGCGCGGCCACTGGCGCTGCAACATCTGGCAGGGCGAGTTCCCCGTGGTGAACACGGGCGAGGACGGCCACACCGGCACGGCGCCTGTCGACGCGTACCGGCCCAACGCCTACGGCCTCCACAACACCGTCGGCAATGTGTGGGAGTGGGTCGGCGACCGGTTCACCACTGACCACCCGGCGGCCCCGCTCACCGATCCGCGCGGTCCCGCCGAGGGTGACACACGTGTGATGCGCGGTGGCTCGTACATGTGCCACGACTCGTACTGCAACCGCTACCGCGTGGCCGCGCGCACCGCCAACACACCGGACTCCAGCAGCGGGAACTGCGGTTTCCGGTGTGCGGCGGACGTGTAGGAACCGGTTACTCGGCGGCGTACACCCGCTCGCCGCCCACGAACGTCTCCAGGACGCGCGTCGCGCCGATCTCTTCCGTGGGCGCCGCGAACGGGTCGCGGTCGAGGACCACCAGGTCGGCGAGGCGCCCCGCCGTGATCGAGCCGGTCACGTCGTCGAGGTGGTTCACGTACGCGCTGCCCGCGGTGTACGCAGTGAGCGCCGCGTCCAGTCCGATCCGCTGCTCCGGCAGGAACACCGGGGTGCCGGGCGCCGCGTCGGGCAGGACGCGGTTGACCGCGACATGGATGGCCTCGATCGGGTCCGGGCTGCTCACCGGCCAGTCGCTGCCGGCCGCGAGCGTCGCCCCCGAACGCTGAAGATCACCGAACGGGTACTGCCACGCGCTGCGCTCGGGGCCGAGGAACGGGATCGTCAGGTCGTCCATCTGCGGCTCGTGCGCCGCCCACAGCGCCTGCATGTTCGCCGTCGCGCCGAGCTCCCTGAACCGGCCGATGTCGTCGGGGTGGACCACCTGGAGATGGGCGAGGTGCGGGCGGGTGTCGGTGCGCCCGTTGGCGCGGCGCGCCGCTTCGACGGCGTCGAGTGCCTCGCGCACCGCCCGGTCGCCGAGGGCGTGGAAGTGCACCTGGAAGCCGCGCGCGTCCAGCTCGGTCACGTACTTCTGGAGGTCGAGCGGCGGGACGAAGCTGATGCCGCTGTTGTCGGAGGCGCAGCCGCAGCCGTCCAGGTAGGGGCCGAGGAGGGCCGCCGTGCCGTTCTCGGCCACGCCGTCCTGCATGATCTTCACCGTCGTGCAGCGTAGCCGCCCGCGCGTGCCGGCCGCGCGACGCGCCACGAGCTCGTCGATCTGCTCGGTGCCGCGCGAACGGTCCCACCACAGCGAGCCGACGACCCGCGCGGTGAGGCGCCCGTCCGCGGCGGTCGCGAGATACGCGTCCGTGGGGTCGGTGAGGTTGGCGTGCTCGCCGAGGAGGGCGTCCTGCCATGCGGTGACGCCGAGGGAGTGCATCAGCGCCTGGGCCCGCAGCAGGCCCGTGATCCTCTGTTCCAGCGTGACGGGGGGCAGCAGCCGTCCGATCAGGTTCGCCGCGCCCTCCTGGAGCATGCCGGTCGGCGCCCCGTCGGCGTCGCGCTCGATGCGGCCGTCGGCGGGGTCGGGGGTGCGGGCGTCGATCCCGGCGGCCTGCAGGGCACGGGAGTTGACCCAGGCGCCGTGGTGGTCGCGGTTGACGAGGTAGGCCGGGCGGTCGGGCACGAGGGAGTCGAGCTCGGCGGCCGTGGGCAGGCCGCCGGGGAACGCCTCCATCGACCAGCCGCCGCCGGTGATCCACTCGGTGTCGGGGTGCGCCTGCGTGTACGCGGCGATGCGGCGCCGGTACTCGTCGAGGGTCGTCGCGCCGCTCAGGTCGCACTGGCCGAGCTCCAGGCCACCGCCGACCGGATGCGCGTGCGCGTCCTGGAAGCCGGGGATGAGCAACTTGCCCTTCAGATCCACCACTTCGGTGGACGGGCCGACGAGTTCGCGTACCTCGTCGTGGCCCACGGCGACGATCCGCTCGCCGCGCACGGCCACCGAGGTCGCGCGCGACCGGGCGGGGGAGAGGGTGTGGACCGGGCCGCCGGTGAAGACCAGATCGGCGGGGGCGGTGTCGGGCATGGGACGTGACTCCTTGTGGTGAGGGGACGGGTGCTGGTCAGGAACGTTCGGCGGTCAGGGGGGCCGTCTCGGGAGCGGTGGCACCGCCCTTGACGAAGTACGGGGAGCGGCGCACGTACTTGGCGTACGCGGCCATCACCAGGCCGGACGCGACGATGGCGACCGGTACCGACAGCATGAACCACCCGTTGTCCGGGCTGAGTTCGAAGCGGTCGCTCATCGTCACGTACGAGCGGGCGAGGTAGACGCCGATTCCGAGGAGCGCGATGCCGCTGACCCCGGGTGCCACGACCGCGCGCAGCGCACCGGACAGCGGACCGCGCAGGGCGGCGCGGAAGCGGACCGCGCAGGCGAGCGCCGTCAGGCCGTAGTACAGGGCGACGACCAGGCCGATGGAGTTGACGGCGGCGAGGATCATCTCGTTGAGCTTGGGGATGGCCAGCGCGAGCACGGAGACCGCGGCGGAGATCGACATGATGAGGACCGTGCCGAGGGCCGGGGACTCGTAACGCGGGCTGACGCGGGTCCATATCTGGCCCATCGTGCGGTCGCGGCCCATGGCGAGGAGGCCGCGGGCCGTCGGGATGACGCTCGACTGGAGCGAGGCCACCGCGGAGAACATGAGCGCGAGCAGCGGCAGCGTCGCCCACGGCTCGTCGGCGAGCTTCGCGCCCAGATAGGTCAGGCCCTGCGGGCCCTGGGCGACCAGCTCGGGCAGGCTCATCTCGCGCTGGAAGGCCACGGCACCGTAGAGGAACATCGCGAGCATCGTGAACAGCGCGATGAAGCCGCCCCGGCCGGCGTCGCGCACGTTCTTCGTCTCCTCCGTGACGCTGAACGCCGCGTCCCAGCCCCAGAAGAAGAACACCGCGAGGACGAGGCCCTGGGCGAAGGCCGTGCCGTCGTGGATCGCGAAGGGGTTCAGCCACGACCACTGGAAGGCGTGGCTGCCCGAGACCAGGGCCCAGCCGCAGAACGCCAGCAGGACCGCGTACTCGAAGACGAGCAGCCAGGTCTGGAGCCGGGTGGCCTTGCGGACGCCGGTGATCGCCGTGTACGTCACGACGGCCAGGACCAGGAGGCCGACCACGGTGCTCAGGGCCGTCGAGTTCGGGTCCAGCGTGAGTCCGAGGGCGTGGTGCCAGCCGGCCTTGTTCGCGAACTGGAGGAAGACCGACCCGGTCACGGCGCTGGTGTACGCCATGAAGATGACCGTGCCGACCAGGGTGACCCAGCCCGTGATGAAGCCGGGCCACGGGCCGAGCGACTTGCCGACCCACACATAGCCGCTGCCCATGTTCGGCTCGGAGCGGTTGAGGCGGGCGTACGCGGAGGCGATGCCCAGGATCGGAAGGAACGCCACAAGCAGGATCGCCGGGGCCTGGAGGCCCACCGTCGCGGCGAGCGCACCCATGCCGATCCCGATGCTGGTGGTGGCCGCGGTACTGGACGCGGCGATGGCGACGCCGTCGACGACACCGAGGGAACGGCGCAGGCCAGGGGGTTCGCTGCTCATTCGGACACTCCTGAAACCGGAGGAGGGGAGGGAGGGTGCGATCAAACAGGCCTTGTCAATGTTGCGTCAATGGTGTTGACATAAGGCGAACGGGCAGCGCGGACGGAAGGGGATTCGGTATGACCGAAGGGCGGATTCCGGTGGAGCGGCGGCGCCGCAAGCCGACCAAGTCGGGGGTGCTGCTCTCCGCCGACCTGATCGTCGACTGCGCCCTGCGCCTGGTCGGCCAGCACGGGCCCGACGCGCTGAGCGTGCGCAGACTGGGCGCCGCGCTCGGCTGCGACCCGAGCGCGGTCTACCGCTACTTCCACAACACGGACGACCTGCTCCTCGCCGTCGCCGACCGGATCATCGGCGAGAGCATGGCCGGCTTCGCACGGAGCGACGACTGGGTCGCGGACCTGCGGACCATGGCGCGACGGATCCATCGCGCCTACAGCGAGCACCCGCGGATCGCGGCCATGGCCGCGTACCGGGTGACGCGTCGGATCAACGAGGTCAAGGCGGTGGAGACGGGAATCGGGCTGCTGCGGAGCGCGGGCTTCGACGCGGCCACGGCCGTGCG
This sequence comes from Streptomyces sp. NPDC055140, assembly GCF_053607285.1. Taxonomy (NCBI): domain Bacteria; kingdom Bacillati; phylum Actinomycetota; class Actinomycetes; order Kitasatosporales; family Streptomycetaceae; genus Streptomyces; species Streptomyces sp. NPDC055140. The sequence goes on from NZ_JBSGTG010000029.1 coordinate 55,050, forward strand.
GTACTACGCGGCGTTCGTCGACACGGCGCTCGGGCACGCGGCCCTGGACGCCTCCCATCTGGCGCTGCCGCCCGAGCGGCGCGCCCAGGACCACAGTGCCTGGACGGACACGTACCAGTCGCTCCCGGCGGACACGTACCCCCAACTCGACGCCGTGCGAGAGCACTTGCCCCTGATGGCGGAGAGCTCCTTCGAGACGGCCCTGGGGCTCCTGCTCTCGGCGCTGGCAGCACAGGCGCCGCGCTGACCCTCCTTCTTGCCGGGCGTGCTCAGGCCGGTTCGGCGTCGAGCTGGCTGCGCATCCAGGCCTCGACCTCGCCCACATGGGCCGCCGCCGCGGCGCGCGCCGCCTCCGGGTCGCGGGCGACCAGCGCGCGGTGGATGCGGGCGTGCTCGCGGCCTGTGCGCTCGAAGGCGCCCTCTTCCTGGTAGCCGCGCCACACTCGGGCCCGGAACGTCCGTGACGACAGCCCCTCCAGGATCGCGGCCATCGTGTCGTTGCCCGCGGCCGTGGCGATCACCCGGTGGAACGCGAGGTCGTGAGAGAGGATCTCCTCGGGGTCGTCCGTCGCCGCCATCGCCGCCAAGTGCAGCTCGACCTCGGCGAGTTGCTCCGGCGTGATGCGCGCGGCTGCCAGCGCGGTCGCGGTCGACTCGAGCACGCGGCGCACCTCCATCAGCTCCACAAGACGGGCGCCGCGCGAGAGATCGGCGACGACGCCGAACGTCTCCAGGAGGTCCCCGGCGTTCAACTGCGTGACGTAGATGCCCGATCCGTGCCGCGCCTCCAGGACGCCGAGGACCGTGAGCGCCCTGATCGCTTCACGCATGGAGCTGCGCGAGATGCCGAGCTGGGTTGCCAGGTCCCGCTCCGTCGGCAGCCGCTGGCCCGGCTCGAGCAGTCCCTCGCCGATCATCGCCTTGATCTGCTCGATGGCCCGCTGCGTCACGGTGCCCTTCTGCGGGGCTGTCTGTTCCACGGACGCTCCTCAATATGCCGGGTGCGCCGCAGTCTAGCCAGAGATGTGGTCCGACCACTACGGCCTGAAACACGGAAAAGTTGGCGCCGAGGGGTGTTGTGGCCGCCAAGTGGTCTGATAAATATTTCCGCCATCAGGTACCAGAAGTCGCTCGATCTCGCTCGATGAGGAGCCGTCAGATGGCCGGCAGAACAATGCGCAAGCGGAACAGGTCGCGGATCGTCGGCGCGGCGGCGGTCGCCGCTTGCGCCGCCCTGGTGCTCTCCGCGTGCGGCAGCACGAAGGACGACGTCGCCTCCGGCGGCAAGGGCGGCGGCGACGGAAAGGGCAAGGTCGGGGTCATCCTGCCCCTGCTCACCTCGCCGTTCTGGCAGTCGTACAACGACTACGTACCGAAGATGGCGAAGTCCGAGAGCGTGGACGCGCTCAAGACGGTCAACTCCAACAGTGACCCCTCGCAGCAGATCACGGACATCAACAACCAGCTCAACCAGGGCGTCAAGGGCCTCGTCGTCGCGCCCCTCGACAGCGCCGCGATCTCCGCCGGCCTCGACCAGGCCGAACGCAAGGGCGTCCCCGTCGTCGCCGTGGACGTCGCGCCCGAGAAGGGCAAGGTAGCCATGGTCGTACGCGCCAACAACGTCGCGTACGGCGAGAAGGCCTGCGAGTACCTCGGCCAGCAGGTCAAGACCGGCAAGGTCGTCCAGATCATGGGTGACCTCGCCTCCGTGAACGGCCGCGAACGCTCGCAGGCGTTCCGCGACTGCGTCAAGAAGAAGTACCCGGACCTCAAGGTCCTGGAGATCCCCGCCAAGTGGGAGTCCGACACCGCCGCGTCCAAGCTGGACACCCTCCTCAACGCCAACCCCGACATCAAGGGCATCTACATGCAGGCGGGCGGCGTCTACCTCGCGCCCACCCTGCAGACCCTCAAGTCCAAGGGCCTGCTGAAGAAGACCGGCGAGAAGGGCCACATCACGATCGTCTCGAACGACGGCATCCCGCAGGAGTTCGCCGCGATCCGCAAGGGCCAGATCGACGCGACGGTCTCCCAGCCCGCCGACGCCTACGCCAAGTACGGCATGTACTACATCAAGGCGGCGATGCAGGGGAAGACGTTCAAGCCCGGTCCCACCGACCACGACTCGGAGATCGTCAAGCTGCCCAGCGGCATCCTCGAGGACCAGCTGCCCGCGCCGCTCGTCACCAAGGACAACGTCGACGACCCGAAGCTCTGGGGAAACACGGTCAAATGAGCACCTCGACGACAACCACGCCGGCGGTCAGGCCGCTGGTCGAGGCGTCGGGCATCGCCAAGCGGTACGGTCCCACGGTCGCCCTGCAGGACGGTCGCCTGACCGTCCTGCAGGGCGAGTCCCACGCACTCGTGGGCCGCAACGGCGCCGGCAAGTCCACCCTGGTCACGGTCCTCACCGGCCTCCAGGCACCGGACGCGGGCACCCTCCTGTTCGACGGCGAGCCCGCGCCCCCGCTCAGCGACCGCGACGCCTGGCGCGCCAAGGTCGCCTGCGTCTACCAGAAGCCGACCGTCGTTCCCGAACTCACGGTCGCCGAGAACCTCTTCATCAACCGGCAGCCCGGCAGCCGCCACGGCTTCTTCTCCTGGCGCAAGCTCCAGGAGGAGGCCGCGCAGGTCCTCGACACCTGGGACATCCACGTCGACCCCGACGCCCGCACCGCCGACCTCAAGGTCGAGGACCGCCAAATGGTGGAGATCGCACGGGCGTTGAGCGGCGGCGCCCGCTTCATCGTCCTCGACGAGCCCACCGCCCAGCTCGACAACCGCGAGATCGACCGCCTCTTCACCCGCATGCGGGCACTCCAGGAATCCGGCGTCACGTTCCTGTTCATCTCGCACCACCTCCAGGAGGTGTACGAGGTCTGCCAGACGGTGACCGTGCTGCGCGACGCCCGCTGGATCACCACGGCGCCCGTCGCGGAACTGCCGCGCGCCGCGCTGGTGGAGGCGATGGCAGGCGAGGTCATCGCCGAGGAACGCGCGGCAGCCCGCGCCGCCGTGGAACACGAGCCCGACGCCACCGTCCTCCTCGACGCGCGCGGCCTCACCTCGGAGGCGTACCACGACGTCGACCTGGCCATCCGCAGCGGCGAGGTCGTCGGGCTCGCCGGATCCAGCGGCAGCGGCAAGATCCAGCTCGCCGAGGCGTTCGCCGGACTGCACACGCCGTCCGCGGGAACGGCCCGACTGGACGGCAGAAAGCTGCCGTTCGGTGATGTGGGCGCCGCGCTCGCGGCGGGCGTCGGCTGCGTGCCGCGCGACCGGCACGACCAGGGACTCGTCACCGGCATGACCATCGGCGACAACGCCACCATGAGCGTCCTCGGCCGCCTGGGCCGCTACGGCTTCGTCGGCACAGACCGCAAGCGCCGCTTCGCCGCCGACCTGATCGACCGCCTCGACATCCACGCGGAGGGCCCCGACCAGCCCGTGTCCGACCTCTCCGGCGGCAACGCCCAGAAGGTCGTCATGGCCCGCGCCCTCGCCTCCGACCCCCGCCTTCTCGTCCTCATCAACCCCACCGCGGGCGTCGACGTGAAGTCCAAGGAGTCCCTGCTGTCCCGCATGGACAGCGCCCGCGAGGACGGCACCGCGGTCCTCGTCGTCTCCGACGAGCTCGACGACCTGCGCCGCTGCGACCGGGTCCTCGTCCTCTTCCACGGGAAGGTCGTCGCCGAGCACGCGGCCGGCTGGAACGACCACGAGCTGATCGCCTCCATCGAAGGAGTGGACCATGGCTGACACCAAGGCCCCGTCGGCCTCACCAGCCACCCCCGTACGGCTGCCCGGCAAAGGGTCCGCGAAGACGGTCCTGCTGCGCCGGGCCCGGGAACTCGCCCTCGTACCTGCACTGTTGCTGCTGATGGTGCTCGGAGCGGTCGTCAACGACTCGTTCCTCACCGAACGCAACCTGATCTCCATCCTCGGCGCGTCCGCCGCCCTCGCGATGGTCGTGCTCGCCGAGTCTCTCGTCCTGATCACGGGCAAGTTCGACCTGTCCCTGGAGTCCGTGGTCGGCATCGCACCCGCCGTCGGCGCCCTGCTCGTCCTGCCGGTCGCCCAGTCCGGATTCGGCACCGAGTTCCCGACCGTGCTCGCGCTGCTCGCGATCCTCGTCGTGGGCGCGGCGATCGGGGCCTTCAACGGCATCCTCGTCGTGAAGTTCAAGCTCAACGCCTTCATCGTGACGCTCGCGATGCTGATCGTCCTGCGCGGACTGCTCGTCGGCGCGACCAAGGGCAAGACGCTGTTCGGAATGCCCGACGCGTTCTTCTCCCTCGCCACCACGACGTTCCTGCGGATCCCGATGTCGGTGTGGCTGGCCGCCGTTGCCTTCGGCGTGGTGGGCCTCATCCTGAAGTACCACCGGATCGGCCGCGCCATGTACGCGATCGGCGGCAACGCCGACGCCGCACGCGCGGCGGGAATCCGCGTCGAGCGCGTGATGCTCGGCGTGTTCGTCGTCGCGGGTGTCCTCGCCTCGGTCGGCGGGATCATGCAGACCGGCTACGTCGGCGCGATCAGCGCCAACCAGGGCAACAACATGATCTTCACCGTGTTCGCGGCGGCGGTCATCGGCGGCATCAGCCTCGACGGCGGCAAGGGCACCATGTTCGGCGCGCTCACCGGCGTCCTGCTGCTCGGCGTCGTCCAGAACCTGCTGACCCTCGCCCAGGTTCCGTCGTTCTGGATCCAGGCCATCTACGGCGGAATCATCCTCCTCGCCCTGATGATCGCCCGTGTGACGACCGGCCGCGCCCAGGACTGACCCCCGCCTCAGCAAGAAAGGCCACCCGTGTCTCCAACTGCCGCCCGAATCATCGCGGTTGACACCTTCGACATCCGGTTCCCGACCTCCAGGGAGCTGGACGGATCCGACGCCATGAACCCGGACCCCGACTACTCCGCCGCCTACGTCGTGCTCCGCACCGACGCCGCCGACGGAGTCGAGGGGCACGGATTCACGTTCACCATCGGTCGTGGCAACGATGTCCAGGTCGCCGCGATCGACGCCCTGCGGCACCACGTCGTCGGCCGGGGGGTCGACGAACTGTGCGCCGACCCGGGGACGTTGAACCGCGACCTGATCGGCGACAGCCAGCTCCGCTGGCTCGGCCCCGAGAAGGGCGTGATGCACATGGCGATCGGTGCCGTCGTCAACGCCGTGTGGGACCTGGCGGCCAAGCGCGCCCGCAAGCCGCTGTGGCAGTTCCTGGCCGACGCGACGCCCGAGTGGCTCGTCTCGCAGATCGACTTCCGCTACATCACCGACGCGCTCACCCCCGACGACGCCCTCGCGCTCCTCAGATCGGGCCGTGAGGGCGCGGCGGAACGCGAGAGCGCCCTGCGCGAGCGCGGCTTCCCCGGCTACACCACCTCACCCGGCTGGCTCGGCTACTCCGACGAGAAGCTCGGCCGACTCGCCCGACAGGCCGTCGCCGACGGCTTCCGGCAGATCAAGCTGAAGGTCGGCGCGGACCTCGCCGACGACATCCGGCGCTGCCGCACCGCCCGCTCGGTGATCGGCCCGGACATCCGCATGGCGATCGACGCCAACCAGCGGTGGAACGTCGGCGAGGCCATCGAGTGGACCAAGGCGCTCGCCGAGTTCGACCCGTACTGGGTGGAGGAGCCGACCAGCCCCGACGACGTCCTCGGCCACGCCTCGATCCGCAGGGCCGTCGCCCCCGTGAAGGTGGCCACCGGCGAGCACGTCCAGAACCGCATCATCTTCAAGCAGCTCCTCCAGGCCGGCGCCATCGACATCCTGCAGATCGACGCGGCCCGCGTCGGCGGCGTCAACGAGAACCTCGCCATCCTGCTGCTCGCCGCCAAGTTCGGCGTCCCCGTGTGCCCGCACGCGGGCGGCGTCGGACTGTGCGAACTCGTCCAGCACCTCTCGATGTTCGACTACATCGCCGTCGCGGGCACCACACAGGACCGCGTCATCGAGTACGTCGACCATCTGCACGGCCACTTCATCGACCCCGTCGTGATGCGCGACGGCCACTACACGGCGCCCACCGCGCCCGGCTTCTCCGCCGCGATGCGGCCCGAGTCCATCGCGGAATACACCTACCCCGACGGCGCGTTCTGGGCCGCCGACCTCGCCCGGCAGGGCACCACCGACCAGAAGGGTGCAGCGGCATGACCGACGCCAGCGACGTGCAGGACTTCGCGGGGCTCAAGGCCCTCGTCACCGGCGGAGCGTCCGGGATCGGCCGGGCCACCGCCGAACTCCTCGCCGCCCGCGGCGCGAGCGTCGCCGTGCTCGACCTCGACCCGGGCAGCGTCGACAAGCCGCTGCGCGGCTACACCGCCGACGTCAGCGACGACGCCTCCGTCCGCGCCGCCGTGGCCGCCGCAGTGGCGGACCTCGGCGGCCTCGACGTCCTCGTCAACAACGCGGGCATCGGCGCCCAGGGCACCGTCGAGGACAACGACGACGACCAGTGGCACCGCGTCCTCGACGTCAACGTCCTCGGCATCGTCCGCACCACGCGCGCAGCCCTGCCCCACCTGAGGAGCTCCGCACACGCGGCGATCGTCAACACCTGTTCCATCGCCGCGACGGCCGGCCTCCCGCAGCGCGCCCTGTACTCGGCGTCGAAGGGCGCCGTGCACTCCCTGACACTCGCCATGGCCGCCGACCACGTCCGCGAAGGGGTACGCGTCAACTGCGTCAACCCGGGGACGGTGGACACCCCATGGGTCGGCCGGCTGCTGTCCGCCGCCCCCGACCCGGCCGCCGAGCGCGCGGCCCTCGCATCCCGTCAGCCCACCGGCCGTCTCGTCTCCGCCGCCGAAGTCGCGGGCGCCGTCGCGTACTTGGCGAGCCCGCTGTCCGGCGCCACCACGGGCACCGCCCTGGCCGTCGACGGCGGGATGCAGGGCCTGCGGCTGCGCCCCGCGGGCCAGTGACCGCCATGCGCACCCGCGCCCTGGGCCGCAGCGGCGTCGACGTCACCGAGCTGTCCTTCGGCGCCGCCGGTATCGGCAACCTGTATGCGCCCGTCACCGACGAGGAGGCCCGGGCCGCTGTCGACGCGGCCTGGGACGCGGGCATCCGCTACTTCGACACGGCGCCGCACTACGGCATCGGCCTGTCCGAGCGGCGTCTCGGCGAGGCACTCGCGGCCCGGGACCGGTCGGCGTACACCGTCTCCACCAAGGCGGGACGCCTCCTCGTACCGGCCGGGGATAGCGGGAGCGACGACCTGGAGAACGGGTTCGCCGTGCCCGCCACGCACCGCCGTGTCTGGGACTTCAGCGCGGACGGGGTGCGCCGCTCCCTGGAGGACAGCCTGACGCGGCTGGGCCTCGACCGCATCGACGTCGTCTACCTGCACGACCCGGACGACCACGGTGAGCAGGCGTTCCGCGAGGCCTACCCGGCGCTTGAGCGGCTGCGAGCCGAGGGTGTCGTCGGGGCGATCGGCGCCGGCATGAACCAGGCCGCGATGCTCACCCGGTTCGTCCGCGACACCGATGTGGACGCCGTCCTGTGCGCGGGCCGCTACACCCTCCTCGACCAGGAGGCGCTGACGGAACTACTGCCCGAGGCGCAGGCGCACGGCACGTCGGTCGTCATCGGCGGCGTGTTCAACTCCGGCCTCCTCGCCGACCCGCGGCCGGGCGCGACGTACGACTACGCGACGGCACCCCGCGAAGTCCTCGACCGTGCCTACCGGTTGAAGGATGTGGCGCAGCGGCACGGCATCACCCTGCGGGCGGCAGCGCTCGCCTTCCCGTTCGGTCATCCGGCGGTGGCGAGCGTCCTGGTCGGCACCCGCTCGCCGCACGAAGTCTGCGACACCGCAGAGCAGTTCACCGTCGCCGTACCGGCCGCGTTCTGGAAGGACGCCCGCGCCGCGGGACAACTTGCCGACGGCGTCCCCGTACCCGGAGAGGAGCACGCGTGAGAATCGCCCTGCACACCAAGGTCCGCGCCGACCGCGTCGACGCGTACGAGGCCGCCCACCGCGAGGTCCCGGCCGAACTCCGGAAGGCCATCCGCGCGGCCGGTGCCACGTCGTGGACCATCTGGCGCAGCGGGACCGACCTGTTCCACGTCCTGGAGTGCGAGGACTACGCCCGCATGCTCGCCGAGCTGGACAAGCTCCCGGTGAACATCGCCTGGCAGGCCCGGATGGCCGAACTGCTCGACGTCGTCCACGACTACTCGGCCGACGGCGCCGACGCGGGCCTGCCCGTCGTGTGGGAGCTGTGATGCCCGCGATCGTCGACGCGCACCACCACGTCTGGGACCTCTCCGCGCGCGACCAGGACTGGATCACCGGTGACCAACTCGCCCCGATTCAGCGGAACTTCACCCTGGACGACCTGGCACCCCTCGCGCGCAAGTCCGGTGTCACGGCCACCGTCCTCGTGCAGACCGTCACCGTCGAGGAGGAGACCCCGGAGTTCCTCGCCCTCGCGCACGACAGCGACCTCGTGGCCGGCGTAGTCGGCTGGGCCGACCTCACGCGCCCGGACATCGGCGACGCCCTGGCCCGGCTCGCCGAACTCCCGGGCGGGCGTTACCTGAAGGGCATCCGCCACCAGGTCCAGGGGGAACCCGACCCCGAGTGGCTGCTGCGGCCCGACGTGCGCCGGGGCCTCGAGGCCGTCGCCGACGCCGGTCTGGTCTACGACCTGGTGGTCCTGCCGAACCAGCTCCCCGCCTGCGCCGCGGCGGCCGCCGCTCTGCCCGGCCTCACCTTCGCCCTCGACCACTGCGGCAAGCCGCCCATCGCGTCGGGCGTCACCGAGCCGTGGACCGACGACCTGCGCGCGCTGGCGGCCCTCCCCAACACGGTCTGCAAACTCTCCGGCCTGGTCACCGAGGCCGACTGGGCGACCTGGACGCCGGGGGCGCTTCGGCCGTACACCGACACGGTTCTGGAGGCGTTCGGGCCCGACCGCGTCATGTTCGGCTCCGACTGGCCGGTGTGCACCCTCGCCGCGACCTACGAGCACGTCATGGAAGCAGCACAGGAGTTGACCGGATCGCTGACCACCCCTGAGCGTGACGCGGTCTTCGGCGGCACGGCGACCCGCGCCTACCGGCTCTGAATCCGGGAGGCGGCAAGGCGCGTCGGCCTCAGGAACTCGCGTACGTACGTCCGCTCCCAGCAGGCACCCGTCGCCCGCAATTCGCGCCACGTGGTGAAGCGGTAGCGGTAGAGCCGGGCCCGGACGTACGTGGGCGGGGCGTCGGCGGGGAACGGGGAGCGGCGCAGCAGCCGCAACGTGTCGCGGTCGCCGGTCAGGAGGCGCTCCACCAGGCCTCCGAACCAGGACTCGGCGTACATGGGGGAGAGCGCGGCGAACCACATCATCCAGTCGAGCCGCAGATGGTAGGGGGCGAACTGGCGTGGCCAGCGCCCCGGATCGCCCGGCTTGCCCCTGAACTCGTAGACCAGCCAAGGGGATTCCTCGCGCGGCAGCGGGTCGGCCGTGCCCTCGATGACGATCTCGTGCCGGATGCGCCCGACGGAACCGAAGGCGCCGTACGCGTTGACGAGGTGCAGGGAATCGTAGGAGCGGTTCATGGACTGGCGGCGCGACAGCAGGTTGCGTGCCGGGCGGTAGCTCAGCGCGACGACGAGTGCGGTGAAGGCGATGACGGCGCACTCGTACCAGAGCGGGGCGGTGGCCAGGTGCGGCGGCTCGCGCAGGAGGGAGAAGTCCACCGCCGTCACGGCGAGCAGGATCGTCAGCCAGTTCAGCCACGAGAAGTTGCCCGACAGGACCAGCCACAGCTGGGTGAGGATCATCAGGCAGGCCGCGCCAGTCGCGATCGGCTGCGGGGTGAACAGGAGCACGGGCACGACGAGTTGGGTCACGTGGTTGGCCCCGGCCTCGACGCGGTGCAGGGGGCGCGGGAGCCGGTGGAAGAACCAGCTCAGCGGGCCCGGCATCGGCTGTGTCTCATGGTGGTAGTAGAGGCACGTCAGCTTCCGCCAGCACTCGTCGCCGCGCATCTTGATCAGGCCCGCGCCGAACTCGACGCGGAAGAGGACCCAGCGCAGGAGCACCAGTACGAGCAGTGGTGGTGCCACCCGCTCGTTGCCGAGGAAGACGGCGAGGAAGCCCACCTCCAGCAGGAGTGACTCCCAGCCGAACGCGTACCAGGTCTGCCCGACGTTCACGATCGACAGATAGAGCACCCACGGCACCACCCACAGGGCCATGGCTGCCCACAGGGGCACCCGGTCGGCGAGGCCCGCGACGAGCGCGGCCGACACCGCGGCCCCGCCCCAGGCGACGCCCGCGAAGAACCGGTCCGAGTAGTGCGCCCTGAACAGCGTCGGCGCCTGCCGCCACGGCACCCGTGCCAGATAGCGCGGAACCGGCAGCATCCCGCGCTCGCCGATCAGCGCCCGGAACTGCAGCGCCGCCCCCACGAAGGCCACGAGATAGAGCGCCGCCAGACCGCGCTGGAAGATCAGGCGGCCGAGCCAGTACCCGGGCGAGCTGAACCACTCCACCTCTCCAGTGTGACGGAGGGTGAGCGCAAAGCGCGTGCGGGATCGCATTGCGCTTGCGAGATGCCAGATTTCGCCGCAGACAATGGGGCAAAGTGCCCATATGTAGGCGGGAGAACACGGTGCGCTCACCCACCAGGACCTTCGTCACTGCCTTTGCGATATCCGCCGCGCTCCTGGTCGCCGGATGCTCGGGGAACAGCGGCAACAACGCGTCGGCCGACAAGGGGGAGCTCTTCCTTCTGCCCGTGGCCGAGACGGGCCCCGACCCGTTCACCGACTCCACCGCCAAGACCACCGAGACCCCCGCGCCCGTCACCCGAACGCCGCAGCCGCCGTCACCGAGCGGCACCGCCTCAGCGACCAAGCAGGGCATGCACCCCGTCGACGGCGCGACCCCCGGCCTCTACGGCGGCACGCAGTCCGTCGGAAGCTGCGACGTCGAGAAGCAGGTCACCTTCCTCACCGCGGACCCGACCAAGGAACGCGCCTTCGCCGACGTCGAAGGCATCTCCGCGGCCTCCGTCCCGGACTTCCTGCGCGGCCTCACGCCCGTCGTCCTGCGCGCCGACACCCGCGTCACCAACCACGGCTACCGCTCCGGAGAGGCGACGAGCTACCAGTCCGTGCTCCAGGCGGGCACCGCCGTCCTCGTCGACGACCGCGGGATGCCCAGGGTGCGGTGCGCGTGCGGCAACCCGCTGAAGCCGCCCGTCGCGTTCAAGGGGACGCCGAACACCCAGGGACAGCAGTGGTCCGGCTACCGGCCCACGCAGGTCGTGGTCGTCACGCCGGCCCCGGAGGTCATCACGAACATCGTCATCGTGAACATCACCAACAACACATGGATCGAGCGGAAGGTCGGTGACGACGGGCAGCACGACAAGCGCGTACCGCCGCCCCCGATGCCGAAGCCCCACCCCTCCGACAGCTCGGACAGCTCCGCGTCGCCCTCGCCGTCGTCCACGTCGCCGAGCTCGAGCAGCAGCACCGGCCCGTCGGAGTCCTCCAGCAGCGCCAGCCCTCCGTCGTCACAGCCGCCCTCCCCGGAGAAGTCGGCGCCGGCCTCTGAGCCCGCGAGCCCACCGACCAGCGCGCCCGGCGACACCGGCGCCCCCACGGACTCGCCTCCCGGCGACACCGGCGCGCCCACGGACTCGCCTCCTGGCGACGGCTCCAGCGACCTCGGCCCGGACACCGTTCCCGACAGCCCCGACCTGCCCGACGGCAGCGGGCTCATCCCCGACGTGCCGTCCGCCGCGAACGTCTTCGACGGCTGACGGGCCCCATCCCCCGCGAAGCGCGTCGCCGGTGGTCGGCGCACCGACGGCTCCCGGCGCGCTCCGGGGTGCGCCCAGGCCCGTCCGGAGTACGCCGTGCCCCGCATGCGAGTGATTCGCTCTGCGCCTAGCGTGGCCCCATGGAAGCCGCCGGTACGGGGGGCGGGGAGCCGATCGACTGCACGCACTGCGGCAGTGCGACAGGGGGCGCCGCCTGCTGCTTCCTCGCCGAGTTCGGGGACCACCTGGGCATCGGCAGCTTCGACTGGGACCTCGACACCGGCCTGATGCACATGGACGCAAAGGCCCACGAGATCTTCGACGTACGCCCCGACGAGTACGACGGGCGTCCCGAGTCGCTCGACATCCGCATCCCCCCGACCGAGGCCACCCGCCTCGACGAAATCGTGTCCACGGCCCTCAAGAGCAGCGACGAGAACTACGGCGCCTACTTCCGCATCAAATGCCGCGACGGCAGGATGCGCTGGACCCACACCCAGGGCTACATCAGACGCGACGACATCGGCCGCCCGCGCCGCATCATCGGCATCGTCCGCGACGCCACCCAGGAACTCAGCGACAGCTCGGCCCGCCGTGAACAGGACGCCCTGCGCCGCCGCCAGACCAGCGTCGTCCAGGGCACCACCGCCGCCCTCGCGCACGCCCGCACCGTCCAGGACGTCATCGACGTGCTCAAGGACAGCCACGGCCTCCAGCACCTCGGCGCGACCAGCCTCGTCATGGGCCTCGTCAGGGCCGGCCGCATCCATCTGGTCGCCGACGGCCCCGAGGGCAGCTTCGTGCCCGGCACCAAGGTCACGCGGATCGACGAGCCGTACCCCATGGGCGACGTCGTGCGCACGCTCGCGCCCCGCTTCATCGAGTCCCCCGACGATTTCGCCGATTCCTACCCGCTGCTGTGGCCGCACATCACCCAGCTCGAGATCACGGCCGCGGCCTACCTGCCGCTCATCGCCCAGGCCCGCCCCATCGGTGCGCTCGGCCTGCTCTACACGGACAAGCGCGGCTTCACCGAAGAGGAGCGCAACGTCCTCGTCGCCCTCGGCAGCAGCATCGCCCAGAGCCTCCAGCGCGCGATGTTCTACGAGCAGGAGAAGGACCTCGCCCAGGGCCTCCAGCAGGCCATGCTGCCCCGCACCATCCCCGCCGTCTCCGGCGCCGACATCGCCGTCCGCTACCGCTCGGCCGCCCTCGGCCGCGACATCGGAGGCGACTGGTACGACGTGATCCCACTGCCCGGCGGACGTGTCGGCGCCGTCATCGGCGACGTCCAGGGACACGACACCCACGCCGCCGCCGTCATGGGACAGCTGCGCATCGTGCTGCGCGCGTACGCCGCCGAGGGGCACACGCCCGCCACCGTCATGGCCCGCGCCTCCGTCTTCCTCCACGAACTCGACACCGAGCGGTTCGCGACCTGTCTGTACGCGGAGGCCGACCTGTCGACCGGGGTCGTCCAGCTCGTGCGTGCGGGGCACCTGGACCCGCTGCTGCGCCTCACCGACGGGACCTGCCGCAGACTGTCCGTCGACGGCGGCCTGCCGCTCGGCCTCTCCGCCGAGTTCGGCCAGCTCGAATACCCGGTCGGGACCGTCGAACTCGACCCGGGCCAGGCGCTGATCCTGTGCACCGACGGCCTCGTCGAACAGCCGGGCACCGACCTCGACGACGGACTGCAGGCCCTCACGGCCCTCGTCGGCACCGGCCCCCACGACCTCGGCGACCTCGGGGACCTGCTGTGCGAGAGCGTCGACGAACGCGGCGGTGACGACGACGTCGCCCTGCTCCTGCTGCGCCGCCGCGGCATCGGCGCGCCCCAGTCCGGCGGCCGCCTCCAGCAGCACGTCGCGCCGAACGACCCCGAGGCCCTGAGAGAGGCCCGGCACATGATCAGGGCCGCCGTCCGGGCCTGGGGCGCGGGCGGGCGGGCGGACGAGATAGAGCTCGTCGCCGACGAGATGATCACCAACGCGCTGATGCACACCGACGGCCCCGCGGTCGTCACCCTCCGCGTGATCACCGCGTCCGACCGCAGACTGCGCGTGGACGTCGAGGACACCTCCAGCGCGCTCCCGCGCCGGCGCGATGCGGGCGAGGACGGCGTCTCGGGGCGCGGCCTGCTCCTCGTGGACCGGCTCGCGGACGTGTGGGGCGTGGAGGCGCGGGGGAGCGGCAAGTGCGTGTGGTGCGAGTTCGTGGTGCCGGCCAGGGACTGACCGGGGCCGTGGCGATGGCTCACCTGGCGGTGTCGGTGCCCGGTGGCACTCTGGACGTATGCCGGAACTTCCCGAGGTCGAAGCGCTGACGGACTTCCTCACCGAGCATCTGGTGGGGCACGAGATCGTCCGCGTCCTGCCCGTCGCCGTGAGCGTCCTGAAGACGTACGACCCGCCGCCCGCCGCCCTGGAGGGCCGCACGGTCACGGGCGTGACGCGGCACGGCAAGTTCCTCGACCTCGACGCGGACGGGCTGCACCTCGTCACGCACCTCGCCCGCGCGGGCTGGCTCCACTGGAAGGACCGGCTCCCCGACGGCCCGCCGCGCCCCGGCAAAGGACCGCTCGCCCTGCGCGTCGCCCTGGAGGACGGGGAGGGCTTCGACCTCACCGAGGCGGGCACCCAGAAGAGCCTCGCGGTGTACGTCGTCCACGACCCGGCCGATGTCCCCGGCATCGCGAGACTCGGCCCCGACCCGCTCGCCGACGGCTTCGACGAGGCGCGCTTCGCCGCCCTCCTGGACGGCGAGCGGCGGCAGATCAAGGGGGCGCTACGCGACCAGAGCCTCATCGCGGGCATCGGGAACGCGTACAGCGACGAGATCCTGCACGCCGCGAAGATGTCCCCCTTCAAGCTCGCGTCGAGCCTGACCGCCGACGACGTGTCCGTCCTCCACAAGGCCCTGCGCTACACGCTGACCGAGGCCGTCGAGCGCTCCCGCGGCGTCGCGGCCGGGCGACTCAAGGCCGAGAAGAAGAGCGGGCTGCGGGTGCACGGCAGAGCGGGCGAGGAGTGCCCGGTGTGCGGTGACACGATCCGTGAGGTGTCCTTCCACGATTCGTCGCTCCAGTACTGCGCGACCTGCCAGACGGGCGGCAAGCCGCTCGCGGACCGCAGGATGTCGAAGCTCCTGAAGTGACCGCCCTTGGGGGCGCTGCCCGAAGTCGCAGGCCAGGAACGGAGGTTCACGGCATAGGGATGGTCACCAGACGCGTTCCGTCCGTGGTGCGTACCTCGAAGCGGGCGATCTCCTGAGGATGGAGCGCCACCGCGCTCTGCGTCGTGGTCGCCGCGGCGTCATGGGCCCGCGCGGCCCAGGTCGTCACCGTCTGCCGCGAACCGTCCTTGCCGACGGCCACGAGCTCGCACACGCGGGGACCACGCGCGTCGCGGACCTCGATCCCCAGCGCGGTGCCCCACTCGCGGCCGGACGCCGTCACAGACGCCGACACCCCGGTCCGGGCGTCCCGCGCGTCCAGACGCACGGCGCCGTCGCCGGATCCGCCCAGGACCACAACACCCGGCCCCGCAACGGCGAGCACGACCGCCGCCGCCATCGCACACAGCCACCGCCTGCGCCCCGCCCGGCGCACCCGCTCCATTCGCGAGACCAGTCCGTCCAGGAGCACGGAACCCGCCTCGGCCACGGTCTCCACGGCGGGCGGCGTCGCCCGCGCGTACAGCGCGAGAGCCGCCGTCGTGGACCCGAACTCCCTGACCCGCGCCACGCACCGGGGACACTGCCCGAGATGGTCCTCGAAGCGGAACCGGTCCGCCTCGTCGAGGACGCCCAGCGCGTAGGCGCCGACGTCGCGATGCCGATCCAGGGACCTCATGCCGTTCCTCGCGTCGTACGTGTCTGACCTCTGACCGGACGGTGTGTGCCGCTCGCCCTCCCGTACGCAACCGGCCGCCGAATCACTCAAGTCCCACCAGGATTGGCCACCACGGGACAACCACCTACACTCCAGCCGCATGCTGCGCGTACTGGCCGTCGACGACGAGGAACCCGCACTCGCCGAGCTGCTCTACCTGTTGCGGGCCGACCCGCGGGTGCGCGCCGCCGAGGGCGCCACCGACGCGAACGAGGCACTGCGCCGCATCGGCCGCGCCCTGGACGCGGGAGGCGACGACGCCAACGCCATCGACGTGCTCTTCCTCGACATCCAGATGGCCGGGCTGACGGGCCTCGACGTGGCGCGGCTCCTCGCCGGGTTCGCCAAGCCGCCGATGATCGTCTTCGTCACCGCCCACGAGGACTTCGCCGTGCAGGCCTTCGACCTGAAGGCCGTCGACTACGTCCTCAAACCCGTGCGCAGGGAGCGCCTCGCGGAGGCCGTGCGGCGCGTCGCCGAACAGGCCGCCGTCGCCAGGCCCGCAGTGGACCTCTCCGCCGACCGGATTCCTGTCGAACTCGGTGGCGTCACCCGCCTCGTGGCCGTCGCCGACATCGCGTACGCCGAGGCCCAGGGCGACTACGCGCGCCTGCACACCGCTGACGCCAGCCACCTCGTGCGCATACCGCTGACCACCCTGGAGGAGCGCTGGCAGCCGTACGGGTTCGTCCGGATCCACCGCAGCCATCTCGTCGCCCTGCACCGCATCGACGAACTCCGCCTCGACGGCGGTGGCATGAGCGTGCGGATAGGCGACGCCGAACTCGCCGTGAGCCGCCGCCACGCGAGCCGCGTGCGCGAGCTGCTCATGCGGCGCGCGAGCGGCTGACCGGAAACCGCGTGACCTGGGCCGATACCCGTCGACCCCTTTCGCTCGGCCCGCACCGCCGCCTACACTCCGGCCGTGTCCGCCAGCGCTGAGCCCGCACCCCGCCGCGAGGTCGTGACCGGCGAGCCGCGCGCGGTGCGCCGGCTGCCCGGCCACCCCACCCAGTGGGAGATCGACGAACAGACGACGCTGGGCGCGGCCTATGTCCGTTCCCTGATGCGCAGTCAACTCCGCACCGGACTCACCGCGTTCGCGGTCCTCGCCCTGCCCGTGGTGACCCTGCCTCTCTTCTTCGGCGCCCTTCGCAACACCACCGTCGTCTGGATCGTCCTGGGCTTCGGCTGTTACCCGGTCCTCGTCCTCATCGCCTGGTGGTACGTGCGCCGGGCCGAGCGCAACGAACGTGACTTCGCGCGCCTCGTGCACGGCCGGGCCGTCCGCGACCGCCACGGGGCGTCGTGAACGAGGCGTACGCGATATCCGCCGTGGCCGTGGTCGTCCTGGCCACGGTCTTCATCGGCGGTTTCGGCCTGCGCATCTCCCGCACCACCTCCGACTTCTACGTCGCCTCGCGCACCGTGGGCCCCGGCCTCAACGCCGCCGCGATCAGCGGCGAGTACCTCTCCGCGGCCTCCTTCCTCGGCGTCGCCGGACTGCTGCTCGTGCACGGCCCCGACATGCTCTGGTACCCCGTCGGTTACACCGCCGGATACCTCGTCCTGCTCGTGTTCGTCGCGGCCCCGCTGCGCCGCTCCGGCGCCTACACGCTGCCCGACTTCGCCGAGGGCCGCCTGGAGTCCCGCAGCGTCCGCAGGGTCGTCAGCATGCTGGTGGTCGGCGCGGGCTGGCTCTACCTCGTGCCCCAACTCCAGGGCGCGGGGCTCACGTTGCAGATCCTCACGGGCGCGCCGCGCTGGTTCGGCGGGGCGCTCGTCGCGGCCGTCGTCGTCCTCGCGGTCGCCGCGGGCGGCATGCGTTCCATCACCTTCGTCCAGGCCTTCCAGTACTGGCTGAAGCTGACCGCGCTGCTCGTACCCGCGTTCTTCCTGATTCTCGCCTGGCACGGCGACGGCGGCGCCCCGCCGCCCGCCGACGGCCTGCCCTGGTCCGGCGCGGGCTCCGGGCAGCCGCTCGCCACCAGCCGCGCTGACCACCCGCTGTACGCGACGTACGGTCTGATCGTCGCCACGTTCCTCGGCACGATGGGCCTGCCGCACGTCGTCGTCCGCTTCTACACGAGCCCGAACGGCCGTGCGGCCCGCCGCACCACGGTCGCCGTGCTCGCCCTCATCGGGCTCTTCTATTGTCTGCCGCCGGTCTACGGCTGGCTCGGCAGCCTGTACGCGCCCGAACTGAGCGCCACCCAGGACGCCGACGCGGCCGTCCTGCTCCTGCCGGGGCGGGCCGTCGGCGGCCTCGGCGGGGACCTGCTCGGGGCGCTCGTGGCGGGCGGCGCCTTCGCCGCGTTCCTGTCGACCGCGTCGGGCCTGACGATGGCCGTCGCGGGCGTGCTCAGCCAGGACGTGCTGCCGGCCCGCGGCGTACGGCACTTCCGCCTGGCGACACTCCTCGCGATGACCGTGCCGCTGGGCGGGGCGCTCCTGGTCAGCGGGGTGCCGGTGGCGGACGCCGTAGGGATGGCGTTCGCGGTGTCGGCGTCCTCGTTCTGCCCGCTGCTCGTCCTCGGCATCTGGTGGCGGCGGCTCACCCCGCCCGGCGCGCGGGCCGGGCTGCTCCTCGGCGGCGGCTCCGCGCTCGTCGCGGTCACCCTGACCGTCGCCGGCGTCGCACAAGGCGGCTGGCTGCACACGCTGCTCGCCTGGCCCGCCGTGTGGTCGGTGCCGGTCGGCTTCCTCGCCATGATCCTCGTGTCGCTCGCCACCCAGGACTCCGTGCCGCCGCACACCAGCGCCACGATGACGCGACTCCACCTCCCGGAGTCGCTCAGCGCGCACGGGACGATCGCCACGGGCGAGCCGGGAGCCCGGTCGTGACCGCCACCGCGGTGCTCCTCGCCCTGTGCCCGCTCCTCCTCGCGGGAGGCTTTGTCCTCGGCCGGCGCACCGCGCACCCCGGGGGCCGCAGCGACGTGGGTACGCCGGTGGAGCGGGCCACCTTCGACACCCTGCACACCGCCTCGCTTGCCGCGCCGCCGCTGCGGGCCGGGCTGACCGAGGAGTCGGCGCGCAGGTCGGCCCGCAGGCTGCGCACACTCCTCGGCACCGACGCGCTCTGTCTGACCAATCGCGCCGCCGTGCTCGCCTGGGACGGCGCGGGGGACCAGCACGGCAAGCAGGTCATGGGGCAGCTCGAGGGGCTGCTCGACACCGGGCGCAGCGCCGCGTTCGGCTGCGGATGCGGCGCCGTGGACTGCCCGCTGCGCTGGGCCGTGGCCGCCCCGATCGTCACCGACGGACGGGTGCTCGGTGCCCTTGTCGCGTACGCGCCCCGCGAGTCGGCCGTCCTCGCCCGGGCCGCCGACGAGGTCGCCCGCTGGATCTCCGTACAGCTGGAGTTGGCCGAACTCGACCGCTCCCGCACCCGGCTCATCGAGGCGGAGATCAAGGCGCTGCGCGCGCAGATCTCGCCGCACTTCATCTTCAACTCGCTCGCCGCCATCGCCTCGTTCGTCCGCACCGATCCCGAGCGGGCCCGTGAACTCCTCCTGGAATTCGCCGACTTCATCCGTTACTCGTTCCGCCGTCACGGCGACTTCACCACGCTCGCCGACGAGTTGCACTCCATCGACCAGTATCTGGCCCTGGTCCGGGCCCGGTTCGGAGACCGGCTCTCGGTCACGCTCCAGATCGCGCCCGAGGTGCTGCCGGTGGCGCTGCCCTTCCTGTGCCTCCAGCCTCTCGTCGAGAACGCCGTGAAACACGGCCTGGAGGGCGCCGTCACCCGCAGCCGCATCACGATCGGCGCCCGGGACGCGGGCGCGGAGGCGGAGGTCGTCATCGAGGACGACGGGGTCGGCATGGACCCGGGCGAGCTGCGCGCGATCCTGCGCGGCGAGGGCGGCACCTCGACCGGGATCGGCCTGTCGAACGTCGACGAGCGGCTCAGGCAGGTGTTCGGCGACGACTACGGCCTCGTCATCGAGACCGGCACCGGCGCGGGCATGAAGATAACCGTGCGGATCCCCAAGTACCGTGCGGGCGTGCACTCTTCAGGCGTCGAGGTCGAGTAGCGGGCGCAGAGGCCGCAGGGGCCTCAGAACAGATGGATCGCCAGATGGCCCAGCGGCAGCCCGAGCTGCCACGCGGGTGTCCACACCTGCGGTCCGTCGTCCTCTTCGTCGGGCAGCGGCCCGCGGCCCGGCACGGAGTCCAGATCGGGCGCGAGCAGCTCCGTCTCCTCCAGCCATCGCCACGCCGCCTCGGCCAGTTCGAGGTCCGGCGAAGGTCTGTTCTCATCGAGCGCCTGCGCGGCAAGGCGCCCCATGTGCTCCCGCACCCAGTACTGCCACGGCTGGTCGTACGCCGTCAGCGACAGCCAGGTCTCCAGCTGGGACACGACCCGGATGCCGGACAGCTCGCCGTCCGTGTCCGACAGGAAGATCGTCAGTGCGAGTGCGTCGCGCCCGGCCCGGAACTCGAAGGACGTGGGCGGCATCAGATCACCGGTGCGCAGCAGCTCATCGGCGATGTACTCGGCGTACAACCACGCCATCGGCACCGTCAGTTCGCCGCCGCCGGCGCCCGATGTGCCTTCCTTGCTCCCGTGCAACATCCCTTCCTGCCTTCCTCCGGTCCGTGCGCTCCGCCGGCCCTCGGTCCCTCGCGCCCGACCGAGCAGGGGAGGACAGCCGATTACTCAACCGAGGACCGGGGCACCGGGCAAGGCGCTTTACGGAGGCTTGACCTGCCGTCCGGTTTCAATGCGGGCCGGCCGTGTTCGCCTCATAGCCCGGGAGCACCCTGCGCAGTGCGCGCAGCGCGTAGTACGCGCGGGACTTCACGGTACCGGGCGGGATCCCGAGCGCCGCGGCCGCCTCGGCCACGGAGGCGCCCCGGAAGTACACGTGGAGGAGCACCGCCCGGTGCTCCGGGCTGAGCGTCGCCACGGCCTCGCGGACATCGAGCGCGGCCGCCGAGCGCTCCGAGTGGTCGGCGCAGACCCGCGCGCTCTCCAGGACCGTGCCGCCGATCTCCGGGGGCCGGGCGAGCCGCGCGCGCCGGGCGTCTATGGCGAGCCTGCGGCCGACGGTGAACAGCCATGGCCGCACGGACTCGTAGTCGGCGCGCAGCGCCTCCGGATGCTGCCAGGCGCGTACGAACGTCTCCTGGACCAGGTCTTCCGCCCGTTGCCGGTCGCCGTCGCACAGTCGCAGGAGGAAGGAGAGAAGCGGCCTGCCGTGCTCGCGCTGGAGCTCGGCCAGCACGTGTTCTGCCGTGTGGTCGGGTCCTTCGGTCTTCATGGCGGTCGTCATGGCCGTATGGCAGCGCAGCGCGCGGCTGACGCCCAGAGCGTGGGCAGCGGTCTGCGACGGGCGGTCGATGCGGTCGGCGAGCGGTGCGGTGAACGGGGCCGACTGCCGCGGAACGTGACGCCGTTCCGGGGACTGCGGCGGTATGGAGCCTTGACTCGGCCTGACGCTCGTACGTCTATGCCTATGTCGAAAATCGCCATATTCACCGAATCGGGAGCTTGGTCGATGACGAATCGCAGACGCGGCGCAAGGCACACGGGACACACCCGGCACGCGCACAGGACACGGCACGCACGGCAGGGCACGGCGGTCCTGGCCGTCGCACTGATCGCGGCGGGCGCGGGCTGCTCCGCGCCCGAGGACGGCACACACCGCGCGGCCCCCCACGCCACGGGCGCCCCGGCGCCGTCGGCCGCCGGCGGCGCCACCGACGGGCGGCGCGGCTTCACGCTGGTCGCCTCCGGCGACGTACTGCCTCACGCGTCGATCATCAAGCAGGCGAAGACCGACGCGAGCGGCGACGGCTACGACTTCGCGCCGATGCTGTCCGCCGTGAAGCCGGTCATCTCCAAGGCGGATCTGGCGATCTGCCACATGGAGACGGTCTACGGCGCCGGCGGCCACTACACCGGCTACCCGACCTTCAAGTCCCCGCCCGAGGTCGCCAAGGGGCTGAGCGACACGGGCTACGACGCCTGTTCCACGGCCTCGAACCACGCCCTCGACGACGGTGCCGCCGGCATCGACCGCACCCTCGACGCCATGGACCGCGTGGGCATCCGCCACACGGGCTCGGCCCGCACCGCCGCCGAGGGCAGCAGCCCCGCGTGGCTGCGCGCCGGTGGCGCCAAGGTCGCCCACCTCGCGTACACGTACGACACGAACGGCCTCCCGATGCCCAAAGGGCACCCGTGGGCCGTGAATATGATCGACCGTCAGAAGATCGTCGACGACGCTCGGGCGGCCCGGAAGGCGGGCGCGGACGTGGTCGTCCTCTCCCTGAACTGGGGCACCGAGTGGCAGGACGAGCCGGACGCGGACCAGCTGAGGCTCGGCGACGAGCTCACCGCGTCGCGCACGGACGGCCGCCCGGACATCGACCTGATCCTCGGCACGCACGCGCACGTCCCGCAGGCGTACGAGAAGGTCAACGGCACCTGGGTGGTCTACGGCATGGGCGACCAGATCGCCGGCGACATGTTCAACGACGACGGCGCCAAGGACGCGCGCGGCAACGAGGGCACCATCGGCCGCTTCACCTTCGCGCCGCCGAAGCGGCCCGGCGGGCGCTGGGAGGTGCGCAAGGCCGAGTTCATCCCGCAGTGGTTCAACCTCGGCTCGAACCGCGTGATCAATGTCAACCAGTCCATCCGCGGCGGCCTCGGCCTGACGGACGTCCGCGACCGGATCAGTCAGGCCGTCCTCAGCCGCGGTGCGGCCAAGGACGGCCTGACGATGGGCCGGTAGACGACGGGCGGGTGGCGGTCAGGACTTCGTCAGCGGGTCCGTCTTCGCCAGCTCCGACCTCTTGTACGAGTAGCTGAAGTAGATGACGAGCCCGACGGCGAACCACACGGCGAACCGCACCCAGGTCTGCCACTGCAGGAAGGTGATGAGCCAGATCGAGAAGACGACCCCGAGCGCGGGCACCACCGGCATGGCGGGTGTACGGAACGTGCGGGGCAGGTCGGGCTGCCTGTAGCGCAGCACGATCACCGCGATGCACACCACGACGAACGCCAGCAGGATGCCGATGTTGGTCAGCTCGGCCGCCTCCCCGATCGGCAGGAACCCGGCGATGACGGCCGACGCGCACCCGACGATCCACGTCACGCGCGTCGGCACGTGCCGGGTCGGGTGGGTCTTCGCGAACCACTTGGGCAGCAGCCCGTCGCGGCTCATCGAGAACCACACACGGGTGACACCCAGCATGAAGGTGAACATCACCGTGAGGATGCCGATGATCGCGCCCACCGCGATGACATTCGCGAGACCGCTCAGGCCCACCGACTTGAACGCCGTCGAGAAGCCGCTCTCCGGGTCGATGTCCTTGTAGTTCTGCATGCCGGTCAGGACCAGGCACGCCAGCACGTACAGGACCATCGAGATCGCGAGCGAGTAGAGGATCGCCTTCGGCATGTGGTGCTGCGCGTCCTTGGACTCCTCGGCGGCGGTCGACATGGCGTCGTACCCGAAGACCGCGAAGAAGACGGTGGCCGCGCCCGTGAACGCCCCACTGACGCCGAACGGGAAGAACGGCGTGTAGTTGCCCGTGTCGATGTGGAAGAAGCCCACGCCGATGACCAGCAGCACCACCAGGACCTTCAGGACCACCACGACGGTCTCGAAGCGCGCCGCGTTCTTGATGCCGAGCGTCAGGAGGTACGCGATGAGCAGGCACAGCAGCGCGGCGAACAGGTCGACCTTGTGGCCGTCGCCCGTGCCCGGCGCGCCCAGCATCCAGTGCGGCAGGTCGAGCCCCATCTCGCCGAGCAGGAAGCTGAAGTAGCCCGAGATGCCGATGGCGACGACCGCGACGATCGCTGTGTACTCCAGGAGCAGGTCCCAGCCGATGAACCAGCCGACCAGCTCGCCGAGGACCGCGTACCCGTACGTGTAGGCGGACCCGGCCTTCGGGATGAGGCCGGCGAACTCCGCGTACGACAGCGCGGCGCACGCGCTCGCGACGCCCGCGACGAGGAACGAGATCAGGACCGCGGGCCCCGCCGTGCCGTTGGCGACCGTGCCCGCGAGGGTGAAGATGCCGGCGCCGATGATGCCCCCGACGCCGATCGCGGTGAGCTGCCACAGACCGAGGGAGCGGGTGAGCTGCTGCTCCCCGCCGCCCTCCGGCTCCTCGATGTGTTCGATGGGTTTGCGGCGCAGTACGCCCTGCCCCATCCGAAGTCCTCTGAGACCGGCCATGGGTTCCACCTCTTCGCGGACGGCGGTCGGCTGACGGGCGATCATGATGGCCCAGCCGCGACGGCGACGGAAGACGGCACGCCCCATGGGGCGTGAGGGTTCGCGTGAGTTTGAGGTGGTTACGGGACCACGGTGACGGGCCAGCGCCCGGCTTTCACCAGCCGGATCGCGACCGACCCGACGATGCGGTGTCCCGCCTGCTCGGACGCGCCGACGACCACGGCGTCCGCCTTGAGCTCGTCGGCGGCGGTGACCAGGCCGTTGTAGGGGTCGCCGCGGAAGGTGTGGAACTCCCAGCGCACCTCGAATATGCCCTTGACCCGCTCCGCCGCCTCCCTGATCTCGGCGATCAGGCCCTCGGCGATCTCGTCCGTGGTGTCGGCCACGGGGACGCCTAGTGCGGCGCCGGTGGCCATGATCGGCTGGATGTAGACGACGGCCAGGAGAGCGCGCTGGCGTCGCGCGAGGCCTCCGGCGTAGGACGCGGCGCGCAGCGAGGAGTCGGAGCCGTCCACCCCGACCACGATCACCTTGGGGCCGTCCGTGCCGCGTTCGAACTGGTGTGGCTGCTGTGCATTCACAGCGGTGAGGCTAGCGGAAACCGCAGGTCCCACAGCTGTTGGGGGCGGTACTTCCTGTCTGGGCGCGCCGCCGGAGCTGCTGGTCCCATCGGGTGCTTTCGCCAAGGGGCGCGGCGCTGGAATGCGACCCGCGACGGGCGCCGTGCAACGCATAAGTCAAGAAATCGGATCAGAACAATCCAGGGCGGCGGGCACTGTTCCGCGGCGCAGCGCTCCTCGGCCTCGGCGCCGTCGCCGGCTGCACCGGCCGCGCCGGCGCCCCCGGCCGCCCGGCCGCCCCCAGGGCTCCTGCCGCGGGACCGCAGGCCGCGAAGGCGATGCGGCCGTCCACGTACCGCCTCCAGCGAGTTGCCCGCCTGGTTCCGCGCGCCGTACGGCGCCTGGAACCGCAACGCGTTCCGCATCGGCGCCGAGCTCGACATGGAACCCTTCGCGTGGACCGTCGACACCAACGACTGGGCGGAGCCGGGCACCCGCTCCATCGTCCGGGCGGTCCGGGACGGGGCGGCCCCCGGCGTGGTGGTCCTCAGTCATGACGCGGGTGGCAACCGCTCCCAGAGTGTTGCCGCCCTGCGCACCTATCTGCCGGAACTCCTCGACTCGGGCTACCGCATCACGGTGCCCAGGCGCCGGGGAGTCTGAACCGGGCTTTCGCCCGCCGGATCAACGCACCTCGACCAGGCGGGCGAAGACGACGACATTCCCGTCGTAGCCGTTCTGCTTGGAGAATCCGCCGCCGCACGTGATCACCCTCAGCTCGGGCGCTCCCTTACTGCCGTAGACGCGGTTCCCCGGGAAATTCGCCTTCTCGAAGACCTCGATGCCGTAGATCTCGAACACGGCGGTCTTCCGGTCCTTGCGCACGACCTGGACGCGGTTTCCCTTTTTGAGCGAGCCGAGGCCGTAGAAGACCGCGGGCCCCTGCTGGTTGTCGACATGGCCGACGATGACAGCGGTGCCCTTCTCGCCCGGAGTCACGCCACCGGTGAACCAGCCCGCGAGATTCGGGTCCTCGGGCGGCGGGGCTTCCACCCAGCCGTCCGCATCGACCCCTACGGGCATGACCGGGGCATCCACCTGGATCGTCGGGATCTGCACCCGTTCCGCCACGGAGAACGGCAACGGCTTCGGCGCCGTCGCGCCGGGACTGGACGCGGCGCGGAGATCCGCTGCCGCCGCCGAAGCGGGCTGCGGGGGACCGATGCCGGATTCCCCCGATCCATTGCGGATCAGCGCGAGTCCGGTGAGCAGAACCAGCGCGATCACGCCCCACGGCGCGCGCTTGCTCTGCTGACCCTCCTCGTCGGCCGGCTGGGACGAAGACATTCGTTCACCCCTCTCGACGCGGCGGCGAGACCGCGACAGTTGCGCTTACGGAAACGCTAAGCGCGGCGCACGCGGCGGGCGACAGCGCAGGAGCGAACGGGTGGCGGCCAGGAGGGCAGTGCGCTATACGGGTCCGTGTCGCCAGAAGCGCTCGGTCCGCGGCTCCACCACCACCGGCGCCACAACGGTGTGCGCCGGTCAGGCGACAGGGCGGTGCGGTGACGGCTCGTCGGGTCCCATCGTGTGCCATACGTGCGGGCCCGCGCCGCGCCACTCGACCAGATGGGGATCGTCGAGCGTCATGTCGGACTCGCCGAGCCCCGCCGAGCGCAGCAGCCGGATCAGGTCCTGATCGCTGTGCGCGAGCCCGACGGCCCGCCCCCGAACGGTGACGTGCCGCCCGCCCTCGGGTGCGGGAGGGTGTACGACGATAGGGGTGTGCCAGGCAGTCATGGCACCAGAGTGCGTCGCCGGGGCGCCGGGCGCAGCCCGCGCCCCGCGGGGAGAGGCAGGCAGTGATGACGGACGGCACGGCATCCACCGGTTTCCCGCGCGGGATCGGCGCTCCGGCGCTGCGCGCGCTGAACGGGGCCGGATACTCGGAACTCGCCCAGCTCGCGGACGTGCCCGTGAACGAGCTGAAGGCGCTGCACGGGATGGGGCCCAAGGCGCTGCGGGTCCTCGGTGAGGCGCTGGCCGAGCAGGGGCTGGCGCTGGGCGGGCCGCGCTGACCGGGAGGTGAGCGCGGCCCGCCGGTCTCATCCCCCGGCGTGCGGAAACAGCATGAGGAACGGTTCCACAGTGGCCGCGACCCCGCGGCTGTAGGGCGCGTCGAGGTCCCAGACCAGGAAGAGCAGGAATGCGATCAGCGCCGAGAAGAGCCCGGCGAGGATCAGTTCGCGTGCCGTCCGGCGGATCTGGAGCGCGAAGACCATGCCGATCGTGACGAGCCCTCCCGCGATGAGGCCGAACCACACGACGCCCGGCATCGTGGCACCGGTGGAGTCCGCGCGCGCGTTGCGGGCGTCGTCCGCGGCGGTGATCTGGTCGAGCAGCGGCTGGTAGGCCTGCGCCTCGAAGTCGGTCTTCGGCTGGTAGTCGGTGACGTCGTGGCGCACCTTGTCGAGGAGCCGGGTGCCCTCGGCGGTGAGATGGCCCTGGTTCTTCATCGTTCGCCACTCGGTCGTGACGACATGGCTGACATAGGTGTCGACATCCGCGCGGATGCGGGTCCTGACCTCCGTCGGGTAGACGCGGACGCGTTCATGGACCTCGTGCAGGGCCTGCGCCTCGTTGCGTACGTGGTCCTGGGCGGCGCTGCGGCCCTCCCAGACACCCGCGATGGCGAGGCCCAGGACGATCGCGTACACCACGCCGATCATCATCGTCATGTACTCGATGACGTCCGGGGTCTCGTTGGGGTCGTCGTCGTCACCGATCCTGCGCTGCTGAAGGACGGTCACGGCGAGCACGACCGCGCAGGCGGCCACCATCGCGAGGGTGAGAACAAGCCATTCCGACATCGGGACCTCCGGGCGGTCAGCGCGGGCGCAGGGCGGCTACGGCGAGCACCGCGGGCGCGGTGATGAGCAGGGTGAGCGAGACCAGGGACGGCCCGCCGCTCGGCGGCGCCTTGCGGGGCGCTGGGCGGTATTCGGGGTAACTCACCGGAGCCGGTGAGGGCTTGGGGCGCACCGTCGGCTTCGGAGCGGGTGGCGGCGGTGCCTTCACGGGTGGCGGGGGAGGCGGCGGCGGAGGTGGTGGTGGGGGAGGCGGCGGCGGTGTGGGTGGGGGCGGTGGCTTGGGGGCCGGTGGCGGCGCGGGCTTGCGCGGCGGTGGCTTGACGGGGCCCGCCCGGCAGACGACGCCGTCCCCGGCGCGGGCTGTCGCGTCGCCGCCCTTGCCGATCGAGGCGTACGCGCAGTTGTCGGCCGGGGTCAGTGCGGCCGCCGTGGTGCCGGCCGCGGGCGAGCCCATCAGCCAGGCCAGCGCGAGCACCGCCACCACCCGTGTGACCAGGGTCGACCTGGCCCCTCTGGATCCGTACACAACGGAGATCATGGGCGGCGGGAGGCGCCGCCACGCCCCGGCCGCCGAGGATTGGTCCGAAGGTGGGGAGATGGGGGGCGCCAGGTTTGCCTGCGGCCACCGGAGCGCACGCTGGCCCGCCCCGGATGCGTCCCGCGCACCGTCGCCCAAAAGAAATTTCCGGCCCCGTTGAACACATCCGCCGTCGCCGCGCGTACCTAGGGCCATGTGCGGCCCCTTCCGGGAACGCACAACACCCAAGCAAACAGCGGGAGTTGGCAATGAACACCTGGCGGAACGCCTCACTCGTAGCGACCGCTGCGGCCCTGCTGGCGCTGACGACGGCGTGCGGTCAGGACCAGGGCTACCAGTCGCAGGGCGGCCAGCCCGTGGGCAACGCCGCCCCGGCGCAGGGCGGTTACGGCAACGGGGACGCGTACGGCAGCGGGGACGGTTACGGGGACGCGGGGGCGGCCAAGGCGAAGCCGGCCGGCCAGCTCGCGACCTGGGACAGCAAGAAGCTGGGCGAGGTCCTCACGGACAGCGCGGGCTTCACGATGTACCGCTTCGACAAGGACACCGCGCAGCCGCCCAAGTCGAACTGTGACGACGCCTGCCTCAAGGCCTGGCCCGTGGTGCCCGCGGACGGCGCCAAGGCCGCGCCCGGCGTCGACCAGTCGCTGCTCGGGGAGGTCACCGCGGCCGACGGCACCAAGCAGCTGACGATCGACGGCTGGCCCATGTACCGGTACGCGATGGACACCAAGCCGGGCGACGCGAAGGGGCAGGGCGTCGGAGGCGTCTGGTACGCCGCCGGGCCGGACGGCAAGAAGGCGAGCCCCGCCGCCGCGCAGCCCGCCGACCTCGCCGGCCTGTCCACGCGCAAGGACCCGAAGCTCGGCGAGATCGTCGTCGACAAGAACGGCATGACCGTCTACCGGTTCCTCAAGGACTCGGCCTGGCCCATCAAATCGAACTGTGTCGACACCTGCGCGGAGAACTGGCCGGCCGTCGCACCCGTCGCTAAGAACGACACCAAGGGCATCCTCAAGAAGGGCTTCATGACGTACAACCGCCCCGACGGCGGCAAGCAGCAGACGATCAACTGCTGGCCGGTCTACACCTACTCCGGCGACAAGAAGCCCGGCGACACCAATGGGCAGGGTGTGGGCGGCACTTGGTACGCCGCTTCGCCCGAGGGAAAGCCCGTGGGCGCGCCGAAGTAGAGGCACGGCGTAGAGTCTGCGACGGATTTGGCTAATCGCCGGTCTGTTCCTTCCGTGATCACGCGGAGGGAACAGGCCGGTTCTTTTCCGTTGCAACAGAGAGGGTTTCGGGGTGATTTCGGGTCATTGCCATTCGGCACTTGCCGGAGGCAGTGACCGAGAACGGACGGTCAATTTCCGTTTTGACTCGCTCCATTGGCGGGCGATCAGTAGCCTCAGCTCGAACACCGGCTCGCCTACGCCTTGGAGACATTGATGGAGCGTCCCGCCTGGGCCCCTCAGGGCATCGACATCTCGGTGCCCAGCGTGTCCCGGATCTACGACTACTACCTGGGCGGTTCGCACAACTTCGAGGTGGACCGCGAGGCGGCCCGCAAGGCGATGGAGTTCATGCCGGGGCTCCCGAAGATCATGCAGGCGAATCGTGCCTTCATGCGCCGGGCGGTGCGTTACGCGGTGCAGCAGGGCGTCACCCAGTTCCTGGACATCGGATCCGGAATCCCCACCTTCGGCACCGTGCACGAAGTGGCCCAGGCGGCCGACCCCGAAGCGCGCGTCGTGTACGTCGACCACGACCCGGTCGCCGTCGCGCACAGCCGGGCCGTCCTCGACGGCAACGACAGCGCGGCCGTCGTGACCGCCGACCTGCGCAAGCCCCGGGAGATCCTCGCGGCACCCGAGGTCGGTGAACTCCTCGACCTGGCCAAGCCGGTCGCCCTGCTCCTCGTCGCCGTCCTGCACTTCGTCGAGGACGCCGACGACCCGCAGGGCGCCGTCGCCGAACTGCGGGACGCCCTCGCGCCCGGCAGCCTCCTGATCGTCACGCACGCCGCGTACGAGGGCATCCCCGTGCCCGCCGCGCGCGCCGCGGGCACGGTCGACGTGTACAAGAACATCCGCAACCCGCTGATCATGCGCTCGCGCGAGGAGATCGCGCGGTTCTTCGAGGGATACGAGATGGTGGAACCCGGACTCGTGCAGATGCCCGACTGGCGGCCGGAGAGCGCGCCCGCGGACGAGGATCCATACGCCTTCTCGGGCTGCGCCGGCGTGGGGCGCAAGGCGTGAGCGGCGAACCGGACGGGCCCGAGGACAGATTGCGCAGGTTCGCCACCATCTGGAGCCGGGCGATCTTCCCGGTGACGGCGACCTCCCTGACCCGGGTCGAGTTCGAGAAGGAACTCATGCCGCTCGCGCGGCGGTTGCGGGACGCGCTCGGCGAGAGGACCCTGGACGCGCCCGCGGCCCAGGCCGTCGGCGCGGCCCTGATCGGCGTGCACTGCACCGACCCCGAGGCGCTCACCCGCACCCTCGACGTCGTCGACGCCTACCTCGTCCTGTACTGCCGTGCCGACGAGGACCGGCGCGAGGACGAGCTGCGGGCGCGCTGCGCACGGCTTCAGCACGCCGTCGCGGCCGGCTTCGCCCAGGCCCTGCGCGAGCGGACCCTCGTCGAGCAGGAGGCCATCTCCCGGGCGGCTCTGAGCGCGCGCAGCGCGGTCGCCGAGGCCCTGCACGCGAGCGAGGCCCGGTTCCGCGCGGTGTTCCACGGCGCGGCCATCGGCATCGGCATAGCCGACCTCGAGGGCACGGTCCTGGAGGCC
This sequence comes from Streptomyces sp. NPDC055140, assembly GCF_053607285.1. Lineage (NCBI taxonomy): Bacteria > Bacillati > Actinomycetota > Actinomycetes > Kitasatosporales > Streptomycetaceae > Streptomyces > Streptomyces sp. NPDC055140. The sequence continues at coordinate 85,705 of NZ_JBSGTG010000029.1, forward strand.
AACGACGCGCTGGTGCGCATGTTCGGCGGCGCCGAGAACCTGGTGCGCGGCCGCAACGTCGTCGAGTGGACCCACCCCGACGACGCCCCGCACGTGTGGCGCCTGTACGAGGAGCTGGTGCGCGGCGAGCGAGAGCACTACCGCGTGGAGAAGGCGTTCTACCGCCCCGACGGCACCGCCCTGTGGACGAACCTGACCGTCTCCCTCCTGCGGGACGCCGACGGAGTGCCGCAGTACCAGCTGGCACTCGTGGAGGACACCACCGAGCGCCGCCTCCTGAACCTGCGGCTGCGCTACGAGGCCACCCACGACGCGCTCACCGGGCTTCCCAACAGGACGCTGTTCTTCGAGCGTCTGGAGAAGGCGCTCGCGGCCGGCGACGGCATGCGCTTCGGCCTGTGCTACCTGGACCTCGACGGCTTCAAGACCATCAACGACAGCCTCGGCCACGCGGCGGGCGACCGGCTCCTCGTCGAGGTCGCCGACCGGCTCCAGGGCTGCGCCACCGCGCCCGGCGAGATGGTGGCGAGGCTCGGCGGCGACGAGTTCGTCGCGCTGACCACCGGCCGTGACACCGCGGCCGAGGTCGACGACCTCGCCGGACGCATCATGCACGCGCTGGCCGCCCCCATCCGCATCGACGGGCGCGAGCTGACCGTGCGCGGCTCCATCGGCATCGTGGAGGGTCCCGCGGCGGGGGAGCGCAGCCCCGCGGAGGTGCTGCGCAGCGCCGACATCACCATGTACCGGGCCAAGTCGGCGGGCGGCAACCGCTACGAGCTCGCCGACCCCGAGGCCGACGCGCGTGCCATCACCCGCCACGGCCTCACGACCGCGCTGCCCACGGCTTTGGAGCGCGCCGAGTTCTTCATCGAGTACCAGCCGCTCGTGCACCTCGGCGACGGCAGCGTGCGGGGCGCCGAGGCGCTCGTGCGGTGGCTGCATCCGCAGCACGGTGTGCTCGGGCCCGACCAGTTCATCCCGCTCGCCGAGGACACCGGACTCATCGTGCCGCTCGGGCGCTGGGTCCTGGAGGAGTCCGTGCGCCAGGCCCGGGTCTGGCAGGAGCGTTACGAGGACGCCGGGCCTCTGCGCATCAACGTGAACCTGTCCCCGATGCAGCTCACCCACCCGGGCCTCGTCTCCGACACCGTCGACATCCTGCAGCGCTTCGGACTCGAACCCGGCGCGCTCTGCCTCGAAGTCACCGAGTCCGCCCTGATCGGCGCCGACGACGATCTCCTCAAGCCGCTGCGGCGCCTCGCCGAGATGGGCGTGGACATCGCGCTCGACGACTTCGGTACGGGCTACTCGAACCTCGCGAACCTGCGCCGGCTCCCGGTGAGCGTCCTCAAGCTGGACCGCTCCTTCACGCAGGGCATGCAGCGGTTCCCCGCCGACCCCGTCGACCTGAAGATCGTCGAGGGCATCGTCGCGCTCGCGCACAGCCTCGACCTCTCGGTCACCGTGGAGGGCGTGGAGACGGGCGCGCAGGCCGAGCAGCTGCGCGACCTGGGCTGCGACACCGCGCAGGGCTGGTACTACGCCCGCCCCGGCCCGCCGGACCGCCTGCACGAGCTCGCCCTGTGCGACGCGACGGGGTGAGGGCCCGGTGATCCACTGGGCGTACGCCTTCATCGACCGGCCGGAGGCGCACTTCGAGGCGGCCTGCGACTTCTGGACGAGGGTCACGGGGACGCGGCTGTCCGCGCCCCGCGGTGACCACGACGAGTTCGTGACGCTGGTGGCGGACGGCCCCGCCGATCCGTACCTGAAGGCGCAGGCGGTCACCGGCACCGGAGGCGCACACCTGGACTTCGCGGTGGACGACCTCGCCCGGACGGCGGGCCTGGCACGCCGCCTCGGCGCGACGCCCGTCCACACGGAGGACGGCCTGGAGGTCCTGCGCTCACCCGGCGGCCAGCCGTTCTGCCTGGTCCCGTGGTCCGGTGAGCACCGGCGCCCCGCCCCCGTCACGGCCCCCGACGGGTCGACGAGCCGCCTGGACCAGGTCTGCGTCGACCTGGCCCCGGCGGTGTACGAGGCGGAGATCGACTTCTGGACGAGCTTCACCGGATGGACCTCGGCGCCGGGCACGCTCCCGGAATTCCACACGATCCGCCCCCCGGCGGAACTCCCGGTACGAATCCTGCTGCAACGCCTCACGGACGCCCGCCCCACCGGCGCCCACCTGGACCTGGCCTGCACGGACATAGAGGCAACGCGCACCTGGCACGAATCGCTGGGCGCGACGCTCCGGTCAAGGGGCGCGCACTGGCTGGTCCTGCAGGACCCATCGGCAACGACGTACTGCCTGACGTCCGGACCCCCCGAGTAACCAACAGCCCTCAACCCCACGACCGGGGGCGCGGGGAGCCGCGCAAACCATCAGGGGCGCGGGAACTGCGCAAACCCCCAAGACGACCCGCACACAACCACCCGCCAAAATCGTGTCACCGCTCCAGCAACATCCGCTGAAGCTCCCGCGCGGCCCGCGGCGGAGCCACATCGCTGCGATGGGCCAGCGCAATGGTCCGGTGCAGCCCGGGACGGGCCAGCGGAGTCACTCGCAGATCGGCCCCCGCCCGCGTCGCGACCATATGCGGCACGACGGCCACCCCGAGCCCTGCCCGCACGAACCCCAGCACCGCATCCATCTCCCCGCCCTCCACCGCGAAATCCGGCTCGAACCCCTCCGCACGGCACGCGGAAACGGTCAGTTCCCGCAGGTCATAGCCGTGCCGGAACATCACAAGCCGCTCACCCTCAAGATCGGAAATGCGCACGGACCGCCCCCGCCCGGGCCGCGGCGCGTCCGGCGACGACACGACCACCAGATCCTCCCGCAGCAGCTCCACGGTCGTCAGCGCGGGCGCCGGCGCGGGCAGCGGAAGCACCACGAGCGCCAGATCCAGCGCGCCGCGAGCGAGTTCGCGTACGAGGTCGTGGGAGCCGCCCTCCTCGATCATCAGGCGGATGCCGGGATACCGGTCGTGGAAGGTGCGCAGCACATCGGGCAGCAGGCCGGTGCACAGTGAGGGCGTGGCGCCGAGCCGCACCCGGCCGCTCTTGAGCTGCGCCAGCTCGTGCACCTCCTGCCGGGCCGTGTCCGCGTCGGCGAGGATGCGGCGGGCCAGCGGAAGGAGCGCCTCGCCCGCGTCGGTGAGCGTGATGTTCCCGCGGGCGCGCAGGAAGAGATCCGCGCCCAGCTCCCGTTCCAGGGTGCGGATCTGCTGGGACAGCGACGGCTGGGCGACATGGACCACTTCGGCGGCCCGGGTGAAGTGCCGGGTCTCGGCGACCGCGACAAAGTACTGGAGCTGCTGGAACTGCATGACCCCCACAGTAATCGCTCGATAGTCTGCGCCTATGGAAATGAGCCGGACCATGTCTTGGACCGATCGGGCCTTTCGGCTCTAGCGTGCGTGACATGGCTCTGGCAACACGGACGGACCGACGGCCGTCCATGACGCGTACGCTCTGGGACTCGTCCGTCGGCAAGAAGACAGTGATGGCCGTGAGCGGCCTGATCATGCTGCTCTACTTGGTCGTCCACATGATCGGCAACCTGAAGATCTTCTTCGGGTCGGGCGAGTTCAACCACTACGCCCACTGGCTGCGCACCGTCGGTGAGCCGTTCATGCACTACGAGTGGACGCTGTGGCTCGTCCGCGTCGTGCTCGTCGTCGCCGTCGTCGCGCACGCCACGTCCGCGTACCAGCTGAGCCGCCGCGACATCAAGGCCCGCCCGGCCAAGTACGTGCACAAGAAGGCCCGTTCGAGCTACGCCACGCGCACCATGCGCTGGGGCGGCATCATCCTCGCGCTGTTCATCGTGTGGCACATCCTCGACCTGACGACCGGCACCGTGCACCCGGGCGGCTTCCAGCCGGGCCACCCGTACCAGAACGTGATCGACACCTTCTCCACCTGGTACGGCAACGTCGTCTACATCGTCGCGATGCTCGCACTCGGCCTGCACGTCCAGCACGGCTTCTGGAGCGCGGCGCAGACCCTCGGCGTGGGCAGCGCGACCCGCGACCGCGTCCTGAAGACCATCGCCAATGTTCTCGCGCTGCTGCTCACGGCCGGCTTCATCGCCGTACCCGTGGGCGTCATGACCGGAGTGGTGAGCTGACCCATGAATTCCTACGCGGAGTACGCGACCGGTGAGCCGGTCGTCGACACCAAGGCACCCGAGGGCCCCGTCAACGAGCGCTGGGACACCCGCCGCTTCGAGGCGAAGCTGGTCAACCCGGCCAACCGCCGCAAGCACACCGTGATCGTCGTCGGCACCGGCCTGGCCGGCGGCTCCGCAGGCGCCACGCTCGCCGAACAGGGCTACCACGTCGTCCAGTTCTGCTACCAGGACTCCCCGCGCCGCGCCCACTCGATCGCCGCTCAGGGCGGCATCAACGCGGCGAAGAACTACCGCAACGACGGCGACTCCGTCCACCGCCTGTTCTACGACACGGTCAAGGGCGGCGACTTCCGCGCCCGCGAGTCGAACGTCCACCGCCTCGCGCAGATCTCCGTCGAGATCATCGACCAGTGCGTCGCGCAGGGCGTCCCGTTCGCCCGCGAGTACGGCGGCCTGCTCGACACCCGCTCCTTCGGCGGCGTCCAGGTCTCCCGTACGTTCTACGCCCGCGGCCAGACGGGCCAGCAGCTCCTCCTCGGCGCGTACCAGGCGCTGTCCCGGCAGATCGCCGCCGGGAACATCGAGATGCACGCGCGCACCGAGATGCTCGACGTGATCGTCGTCGACGGCAAGGCGCGCGGCATCGTCGCCCGCGACCTGATCACCGGGAAGATCGACACGTACTTCGCCGACGCCGTCGTCCTCGCGTCCGGCGGCTACGGCAACGTCTTCTACCTGTCGACGAACGCCATGAACTCCAACGCGACCGCCGTGTGGCGGGCGCACCGGCGCGGCGCCTACTTCGCCAACCCGTGCTTCACCCAGATCCACCCCACCTGCATCCCGCGCACCGGCGACCACCAGTCGAAGCTGACGCTGATGAGCGAGTCGCTGCGCAACGACGGCCGGATCTGGGTCCCGAAGGCCAAGGGCGACGACCGCCCGCCGAACAAGATCCCCGAGGACGAGCGCGACTACTACCTGGAGCGCATCTACCCGTCCTTCGGCAACCTCGTGCCCCGTGACATCGCCTCGCGCGCCGCGAAGAACGTGTGCGACGAGGGCCGGGGAGTGGGTCCCGGCGGCCAGGGCGTGTACCTGGACTTCGCCGACGCGATCAGCCGCATGGGCAAGAAGGCTGTCGAGGAGAAGTACGGCAACCTCTTCGACATGTACGCGCGGATCACCGCGGAGAACCCGTACGAGGTGCCCATGCGGATCTACCCCGCCGTGCACTACACGATGGGTGGCCTGTGGGTCGACTACGACCTCCAGACCACGATCCCGGGCCTGTTCGCGGTCGGCGAGGCCAACTTCTCCGACCACGGTGCCAACCGCCTGGGCGCGAGCGCCCTCATGCAGGGTCTGGCCGACGGCTACTTCGTGCTTCCGTCGACCATCAACGACTATCTCGCGCGCAACCCGCACCATGTCGAGGTCGGCGCCGAACACCCCGTCGTCCAGGAGGTGCTGGCCGAGACCGAGGACCGGATCAACCTCCTCCTCGCCGTCGACGGCGACCGCACCCCCGACTCCTTCCACCGTGAACTCGGCGAACTCATGTGGGAGTTCTGCGGCATGGCCCGTACGGAGGAAGGCCTGCGCAAGGCCCTCGACCGGATCCCGCAGATCCGCGAGGAGTTCTGGCGCCGCATCAAGGTGCCGGGCACCGGCGAGGAGTTCAACCAGTCGCTGGAGAAGGCCAACCGCATCGTCGACTACCTGGAGCTCGCCGAGCTCATGTGCCTCGACGCCCTGCACCGCGCCGAGTCCTGCGGCGGCCACTTCCGCGAGGAGTCCCAGACCCCGGACGGCGAGGCCGCCCGCCGTGACGAGGAGTTCTCCTACGCGGCCGCCTGGGAGTTCACCGCCACCGGCGACGCCCCCGTCCTGCACAAGGAAGACCTCGTCTTCGAGTACGTCCACCCCACTCAGCGGAGCTACGCATGAAGCTCACCCTGCGCGTCTGGCGCCAGAAGAACGCCGACGCCGAAGGCGCCATGTCCACGTACGACGTGGACGGAATCTCGCAGGACATGTCGTTCCTGGAGATGCTCGACACGCTCAACGAGGAGCTCATCCTCAAGGGCGACGACCCCGTCGCGTTCGACCACGACTGCCGTGAGGGCATCTGCGGGGCCTGCTCGCTCGTCATCAACGGCGACGCGCACGGCCCCGAGCGCACCACGACCTGCCAGCTCCACATGCGGTCCTTCCAGGACGGCGACACCATCGACATCGAGCCGTGGCGCGCCTCCGCCTTCCCCGTGGTGAAGGACCTGGTCGTCGACCGCACCGCCTTCGACCGGATCATCCAGGCCGGCGGCTACATCAGCGCGCCGACCGGGGCCGCGCCCGAGGCGCACGCGACGCCCGTGCCCAAGCCCGACGCGGACTTCGCGTTCGAGCACGCCGAGTGCATCGGCTGCGGCGCGTGCGTGGCGGCCTGCCCGAACGGCTCGGCGATGCTGTTCACCTCGGCGAAGGTCAACCACCTCAACGTCCTGCCGCAGGGCGCGCCCGAGCGCGAGACCCGCGTCCTGGACATGGTCGGGCAGATGGACGCCGAGGGCTTCGGCGGCTGCACGCTGACCGGCGAGTGCGCGACGGCGTGCCCGAAGGGGATCCCGCTGCCGTCGATCGCCGCCATGAACAAGGAGTGGCTGCGGGCGACCCGCAAGGTCAGCCGCTGATCCACGCGATGGCGTCCCGCGAGAAGCGCGGGGTGGGCGGGACCGGGAGTGGTGCTCAACCCCCGGTCCCGTCTGGCCGTCCGGCCCGCCCCGGGGATTCAGCATCCGCACACGCGGACAAGGCACGCTCGACACGTACACGCCAACCGGCGTCGGAAGAACTGAGTCACCAGCCGTCAGGCCCGTGACCAGGAGTGAGCCATGCCCGGCGCCATCACCGTCCCCAGCCCCGCCCGTCCCGCCACACCCACCCGCTACACCGTCGGTCTCGCCCGCGACGAGGAGGACGTCCAGGCCGCTCAGCGACTGCGCCACGACGTCTTCGCCGGGGAGCTCGGTGCCCTGCTCCGTACGCCCCGACCGGGCCTCGACATCGACGCGTTCGACGCCCATTGCGACCACCTTCTCGTCCGCGAGGAGTACAGCGGCCAGGTCGTCGGTACCTACCGGATGCTGCCGCCCGAGCGCGCCGCGACGGCCGGGCGGCTCTACTCCGAGGGCGAGTTCGACCTCACGTCGCTCGACCCGATCCGGTCGGGACTCGTCGAGGTCGGCCGCTCCTGCGTGCATCCTGACCACCGCGACGGCGCCGTCATCGGGCTGATCTGGGCCGGCATCGCCCGCTACATGACCGATCGCGGCCACGACTGGCTGGCGGGCTGCTGCTCGATCCCGCTCGCCGACGGCGGCGCCGTCGCGGCCGCCACCTGGGACCGGGTGGCGGCCAGGCATCTCGCGCCGGAGCAGTATCGGGTCCACCCGCACCGGGAGTGGATCGCCGACGGCGTCCCGCGCCCCGCGGGCCGCACCGACCTGCCGCCCCTGCTGCGCGGCTATGTGCGGCTCGGCGCGTGGGTGTGCGGCCGGCCGGCGCACGACCCCGACTTCGGTGTGGCCGATCTGTACGTGCTGCTGTCGATGAGCCGGATGAACCCCCGCTACCTCAACCACTTCCTCTCCCTGGTCCCCGCGTGACGAGCGTCTGGCAGCCGACGGCGCCTTGTTCCATCGGGGCCTGCGTACGGGGTGGGAGCACGGCACTGGCGTTGCCCAGGGCGGTGCTGCGGATCACGGCGGTGGTGGCGCTGCTGCTGGTGGGCGTCGTCCTCCTGCCGGTGGGGCGGCGGTTGCCCGCCGCCTGGGTGCGGCTCTACTGCCGGGTGATGGTGCGCGCCACAGGGGTGCGACTGCGCCTGAGCGGCAGTGCCCCGCAGTCCGGCGGCGTGCTGCTGGTGGCCAATCACATCTCCTGGATGGACATCCCGCTCCTCGCCGCCGTCCGGCCCGCCCGGATGCTGGCAAAGAAGGAGATCCGGCGGTGGCCGGTGGCGGGCGCACTGGTGGCCGGAAGCGGGGCGATCTTCATCGACCGCGACCGGTTGCGGGCACTGCCGGGGACAGTGGCCCAGCTGGCGGCCGTGCTCCGGGCCGGGGGCGCGGTGGGTGTCTTCCCCGAAGGCAGCACCTGGTGCGGCCGAGCCCAGGGCACCTTCCGAAGGGCTGCCTTCCAGGCGGCACTCGACGCGGGTGCGCCGGTGCAGCCGGTGCGGCTGCGCTACCTCCTCCCGGACGGCACGGTCAGCACGGCACCCGCGTTCGTCGGCGACGACACCTTGGCCGCGGGCGTGTGGCGGGTGGCGTCCACCCGCCGGATCGTGGCCGAGGTGGAGGTCGGGGCACTGATCCCGGCCGACAGCCATCCGGACCGGCGTTCGCTCGCCGGGGCGGCGCAGCTGACCGGGGAACGTGCGGCGGGACACCCGTGACGAGGCGTGCGCGGTGGAGTTCGTGACCACCCTGCCGCGCACGCCGACCGGGAAGCCGGCCAAGGGCAGGCTCCGGTCAGCCGCTCAGTAGCCGCGCCAGATAGGGGGCCGTGCGGCTGTCGGGCGCGTCGGCCACGGAGCGCGGCCGGCCCGCGACGACGACCTGCCCGCCCTCGTCGCCGCCCCCGGGACCCATGTCGACGACCCAGTCGGCGCCGGCCACCACTGCCATGTCGTGCTCGACGACCACGACCGTGTGGCCCGCGTCGACCAGGCCGTGCAGCTGCCGCAGCAGCACCTCCACGTCGGCCGGGTGCAGGCCGGTCGTCGGCTCGTCGAGGAGATAGAGGGTGTGGCCGCGCCGCACCCGCTGCAACTCGCTGGCCAGCTTGATGCGTTGGGCCTCGCCGCCGGAGAGCTCGGTGGCCGGCTGGCCGAGCCGGAGGTAGCCGAGCCCCACGTCCAACAGCGTGCGCAGGCTGCGCAGTACGGGCCGCGCCGCGTCGTCGTCCGCCGCCGTGAAGAACCCGGCCGCGGCCTCCACGGTGAGGTCGAGCACCTCCGCGATGTTCCGTCCCCGGTACGTCACTTGGAGTGTCTCGGGGTTGTAGCGCGCGCCCGCGCAGTCCGGGCACGGTGTGTACGTGCTCGGCAGGAAGAGGAGTTCGACGCTGACGAAGCCTTCGCCCTGGCACGTCTCGCAGCGTCCGCCCGCCACGTTGAACGAGAACCGGCCCACCCCGTATCCGCGCGCCCGCGCCTCCTCGGTGCCCGCGAAGACCTTACGTACGACGTCGAACAGGCCTGTGTATGTTGCCAGGTTGGAGCGCGGCGTGCGCCCGATCGGCCTCTGGTCCACAACCACGAGCCGCCTGACCCCGTCGAGCTCCTCCGAGATCTCGCCGATCAGCGTCGACTTGCCGGACCCGGAGACGCCCGTGACAGCCGTGAACGCGCTCAGCGGGAACTCCGCGCTCACGTCCCGCAGATTGTGCCGGGTCACCGGTCCGATCTTCAACCAGCCCTGGAGTGGGCGGACTTGGCGCTCGGGCGCGGGGGAGTCGTCGAACAGGAAGCGGGCTGTTGCCGAGTCCGCGACGCCGCGCAGGGCGTCGACCGGGCCGCTGTGCAGCACCTGCCCGCCGTGCTCCCCGGCCTGCGGACCCACGTCGACCAGCCAGTCCGCGCGGCGCATCACGTCCAGGTGGTGCTCGACCACGAACACCGAGTTCCCCGCCGACTTCAGCCGGTCAAGGACGGTCAGCAGTGATTCCGTGTCCGCCGGATGCAGTCCCGCCGACGGCTCGTCGAGCACGTAGACGACGCCGAACAGTCCGGACCTCAACTGTGTTGCCAGACGCAGGCGTTGCAGTTCTCCCGTCGAGAGTGTGGGGGTCGGCCGGTCGAGGCCGAGATAGCCGAGGCCGAGCTCCGTGACCGTCGCGATCCGCGCCCGCAGATCGTCCGTGAGGACCCGGGCCGTCTCGGAGGCGTCCTCGCCCCGGGCGAGGATCCCGGCCAGCTCCGCCAGCGGCAGCCGGGCCAGCTCGGCGATCGTGCGGCCCTCGAACGTCACCGCCAGCGCCTCCGCCCGCAGCCGCGCACCCCCGCACGCGGGGCACGGCGCACTGTCCAGGAACTTCTCCGCCTTCGCGCGCAGTGTCTGGCTCTTCGAGTCGGAGAACGTCTTCAGCACATAGTGGTTCGCGCTCATGTACGTGCCCTGGTACGGGCGTTGGATACGATCCGCGTCCCGCACCGGGTGCACCGTGACGACCGGCTGCTCGTCCGTGAACAGGATCCAGTCGCGGTCCGCCTGCGCCAACTCCCGCCAGGGGAGGTTCACTTCGTGACCGAGCGCGTCGAGGATGTCGCGCAGGTTCTTGCCCTGCCAGGCGCCCGGCCAGGCGGCGATCGCGCCCTCGCGGATCGACAGCGACGGGTCGGGGACGAGGAGTTCCTCGGTGGTGCGGTGCACTCGGCCCAGGCCGTGGCACTCCGGGCAGGCGCCCGCCGCCGTGTTCGGCGAGAACGCGTCCGAGTCGAGCCGCTCGGCGCCCTCCGGATAGGTGCCCGCGCGCGAGAACAGCATCCTCAGCGAGTTCGACAGCGTGGTCACCGTGCCGACCGATGACCGTGACGTCGGCGCCGAACGGCTCTGCTGGAGCGACACCGCGGGCGGCAGGCCCGTGATCCCCGCGACCTTGGGGGCGCCGACCTGGTGGATGAGGCGGCGCGCGTACGGGGCGACCGACTCGAAGTAGCGGCGCTGAGCCTCCGCGTAGATCGTGCCGAAGGCCAGCGACGACTTCCCCGAGCCGGACACCCCCGTGAACACCGCGAGGACGTCGCGGGGGATGTCCACGTCGACCCCGCGCAGATTGTGCTCGCGGGCCCCGCGCACCCGCACGAAGCCGTCGTGGCGGGGGTCGGGCGGGGCGGTGTCGGACACGGGGGGCATGCGATGCGGCTCCAGGTCGTACGGCGGTCGGGGCCCGGGCCGGGCAGCGGCCGGGGCAAACCCCACGATTCTAGGCCGCGGTCAGGTGCGCGACCCGGGCCAGCCTCCGGTACGACTCCAGCAGCCCCTCGCGGTCGTACGTACTGGTCGTGACCAGCACTTCCTGCGCTCCACTGTCCTTGATCACGGTCTTCAGTTCGTTGGCGACCTGGTGCTCCGTGCCCGCGATGTGGCCCTGCAGCCCGGACTCGTACAGTTCGCGCTCCTTGGCGGTCATCTCCAGGGTCGCGACGCGCTCGGCGGGCGGCAGCGGCGGGAACGTGCCGTGGGTGCGCGAGTACGCCATCGACCAGGCCTCGGGCACGAGCAGCCTGCGGGCCTCCGGCTCGCTGCCGGCCACGGCGACGGTCCCGGAGACCACCACGTACGGCTCATCGGCCCAGGCCGAGGGGCGGAACTCGGCGCGGTAGCGGTCGATGCCGCGCAGCATCTTCTCGCGGCTGCGGAAGTCGCCGATCACCATGGGCAGGCCCGCGCGGGCGGCGATCGAGGCGCCCTCGCCCATCGCGAGCACGAACGGCGGCACCGTAAGGCCCTCCGCCGGGCGGGCGTGGACGCGCGTGGCCGACGTGCCGGTGAAGAACGCGAGGAGTTCGTCGAGTCGGCCCGCGAAGTCACCGGCGTCGTCCTTGTCCCGGCCCAGCGCCCTTCGGACACCGTCCGTGAACCCGACGGAACGGCCCAGGCCCATGTCGATACGGCCCGGGAACAGCGACTCCAGCACCCCGAACTGCTCGGCCACGACGAGGGGTTGGTGGTTGGGAAGCATCACGCCGCCGGTGCCGACGCGGATGGTGCGCGTTGCCGCGGCGACCGCCGCCGCGAGCACGGTGGGCGCGGAGCCCGCGACGCCGGGCACGCCGTGGTGCTCGGAGACCCAGACCCGGTGGTAGCCCAGGCGCTCCAGGTCCTGGGCGAGCGCGACGGTGTCGCGCAGCGCGTCCGGGCCGGTGTGGCCCTCGCGGGTGCGGGACCGGTCCAGGACGGAGAAGCGGGTCGTTTCGATCATGGTGCTCACGTCCTGGTTCAACGTCGTGGCGCCGTGAGGATTCCCGCACCCCTCGTCCGGGCCCTCGTCCGGGCCGTCCTTAGGCTAGGGCCCATGGCCCAGGACACACGACCTCTCGCAGTCTTCGACCTCGACAACACCCTCGCCGACACGGCCCACCGCCAGCGCTTCCTGGAGCGTACCCCGCGCGACTGGTCGGCCTTCTTCGCGGCCGCGCCCGACGATCCGCCGCTCGCGCGCGGCGTCGAGCTGGCGCTGGAGAGCGCCCGCGAGTGCGAGGTCGTCTACCTCACGGGCAGGCCGGAGCGGTGCCGCGCCGACACCGTGGCCTGGCTCGCCGAACAGGGCCTGCCCGAAGGGCGCGTCTGGATGCGCCGCAACGACGACCGCAGGCCCGCGCGCCGCACCAAACTGGAGACGCTGCGCACGCTCTCCCGCGGCCGCGAGGTCCGCATGCTGGTCGACGACGACGAGCTCGTGTGCGACGAGGCCGAACGGGCGGGCTTCACCGTCGTACGCGCCCGGTGGGCGAGCAGGTCCGAGGCGCTCACGGACGCCCAGGAGCGCGAGGGCCGGACCTGAGCGGACCCGGCAAGCGGGTTCAGGGCCGGACCCGAGCGGACCCGGCGCACGCTCAGGCTTCGTCCTCCAGCCGGAAGCCGACCTTCAGACCGACCTGGTAGTGCTCGATCTGCCCGTTCTCGATGTGGCCGCGTACCTGGCACACCTCGAACCAGTCCAGGCCGCGCAGCGTCTGCGAGGCGCGGGTGATGCCGTTGCGGATGGCCTGGTCGACTCCCTCGTGGGAGGTGCCGACGATCTCTGTGACCCGGTACGTGTGATCGGACATGAAGGCCTCCTCGGCCCGTGCGGTGGACGTCTCTCCACGGTGCCTCAGGTCACCGCGGACCGCGAGCGAGAGGGCAGATGTTCGACTTACCTGCCGTCACCCCCTTGACCGTTCGATTGGTCCATACCAAAATCCAGCCACACCCGTGCGAGCGTCACGCTCATCCCCCACGTCGGGCCGCCCCTCCCTGTCCGCAGGCAGAAAGTGACCCACGTGAAGTACCGCCGCACCGCCGCGTCCCTCATCCCCCTCGCCCTCGTGTCCGCCTCGCTGCTCACGGGCTGCGCCTATCTGCCGGGCGGGGGCGACGAACAGCGCACGGTGACCGTCTGGCTGATGAAGGACAGCGCGTCGGACGCGTTCCTGAAGCGGTTCACGAAGAGCTTCGAGGACAAGAACCCCGGCCTGCGCCTGGACATCCGTATCCAGGAGTGGACCGGCATCGGCGAGAAGGTGAGCGCGGCCCTGGGCCAGGCGGAGGGCGACCCGGCGAGCAAGGACGCGGCGGACGGACCGGCCCCCGACGTCATCGAGGTCGGCAACACGCAGGTCCCCCAGTACGTCGACGAGGGCGGACTGCTCGACCTCAGTCTGGAGTCCGCGCGCGACTTCGGCATGGAGGACTGGCTGCCCGGACTCGCCGAGCCCGGCATGTTCCACTCACGCCAGTACGGCATCCCCTGGTACGCGGCCAACCGGGTGGTGATCTACAACAAGGACCTGTTCGCGAAGGCGGGCATCAAGCGGCCACCTCGCACCCGCGCCGAGTGGCTCGACGTCACGCGGCGCCTCAACACCCACGGTGACCAGGGCATCTACCTCGCCGGCCAGGACTGGTACACGCTCGCCGGGTTCATCTGGGACGAGGGCGGCGACCTCGCCACGGAGGACGGCGGCATCTGGGAGGGCAGCCTCCAGTCACCGGCGGCGCTGCGCGGCATGGAGTTCTACCGGCAGCTCCAGGAGTTCGGCCGGGGCCCCAAGGACGCCGACGAGGAACACCCGCCGCAGTCGGGCGAGTTCGCCAAGGGTGACGTCGGTCAGATCGTCGCCGTGCCGGGCGTCGCCCAGGCCGTCGAGCAGCAGAACCCCGAACTCAAGGGAAAGCTGGGCTACTTCCCGATCCCGGGCAAGACGGCGGCCAAGCCGGGGTCCGTCTTCACCGGCGGCTCCGACCTGGTCGTGCCCGAGAACACCGACGACCGCGATGGAGCCGTCGCGGTCGTCAAGGCCCTGGCCGGCGAGAAGTGGCAGAAGGACCTCGCCAGGACCATGAACTACGTGCCCAACAAGACGACGCTGAGCGACGCCGTCGCCGACGAGCCGGGCGTGGCCGCGATGGCGGCGGGCGCCGCACGCGGCCGGGCCACGCCCGTGTCCCCGCTGTGGGCGAGGGTCGAGGCCGACAACCCGATCAAGGCGTACATGTCGAAGGTGCTCGCCGGGGCCGCCCCGGCCGAGGTGGCCCGGGCGGCTTCCCGCCGGATCACGAAGGAGCTGGACGCCAGCGGGCCGTGACCCGACCGCCGCCCGGCGCCCCGGCCGTCAGTCGACGCGGCTGAGGGAGAGCGCGAAGCGGTTCTGCGCGTCCGTCCACCAGTGCGTCATGCGCAGCCCCGCGCCCGCCAGTTCGGCCCGCACGCCCTCCTCGCGGAACTTCGCCGAGATCTCCGTGCGGATCTCCTCCCCGTCCTCGAAGTCGACCGCGAGGCCGAGCGCCGGGATCTTGACGGTCTGCGCGGCCGTGGAGCGCAGCCGCATCTCGATCCACTCGTTGTCCGCGTCCCACAGGGCGACGTGCTCGAAGGCGCCCGGGTCGAAGTCGGCGCCCAGGTCACGGTTGATGACGCCGAGCACGTTCTTGTTGAACTCGGCCGTCACGCCCGCCGCGTCGTCGTACGCCGCGACGAGGACCGACTCGTCCTTCACCAGGTCCGTGCCGAGCAGCAGCATGTCGCCGGGCCGCAGCAGGGCGCGCACGGCGGTCAGGAACGCGGCGCGCTCGGCCGGCAGGAGGTTGCCGATGGTGCCGCCGAGGAACGCGGCCAGGCGCGGCCCGGGGGCGTCCGGCAGGGTGAGCCCCAGCGTGAAGTCGGCGATCAGCGCATGGATGCGCAGCCCGGGGCGTTCGGCGCCGAGCGCCTCGGCGGCGCCCCGCAGCGCGCTCTCGCTGACGTCCACGGGGACGTACGCCTCCAGGTCCGGCAGGTCGTCGAGCAGATGGCGGGTCTTGTCCGACGAGCCGGAGCCCAGCTCGACGAGGGTGCGGGCGCCGGTGGCCTCGGCGATCTCCTGCGAGCGGGCCAGCAGGATCTCCCGCTCGGCGCGCGTCGGGTAGTACTCGGGCAGCGTCGTGATCTCGTCGAACAGCTCGCTGCCGCGCGCGTCGTAGAACCACTTGGGCGGCAGCGTCTTCGGCGTGCCGGTCAGGCCGCTGAGGACATCGGCGCGCAGGGCGGCGCCAGTGGCGTCCTCGGGCAGGGTGCGGGTCAGCTGGTACGGGCTCACGCGGTGGGCTCCTTGAGCGGGGTCAGCAGGACGTCGGTGCGGCTCGCGGCGAGCAGGGTGCGGTCCGGCACCTCGCGCCAGTGCGGATCGTCGTCGTAGGGCTCGGAGGCGACGACGGTGCGGCGGCCGGGTTCGGCGAGATACCAGAGGCTGTCACCCCAGGCGGTCGCGGTGATCGTCTCGCCGTCGGTCAGCAGGAGGTTGAGACGGGATCCCGGGGCGGCCTCGGCGACCTCCAGGACGGTGTCGGCCAGGGCCTGCCCCTGGTCGTCGCCCGAGCGCAGCCGGTACAGCAGCAGCGCCCAGACGAACGCCGAGTCGCAGCGCGCCTCCAGGGACAGCAGGTCGACGGGCGGCACCGCTGTGGTCAGCGGGGCGAGCGAGCGCGGCCAGCCGGTCACCGCGCCGTTGTGGGAGAACAGCCACGGGCCGCAGGCGAACGGCGCCGCCGCGGCCTCACCGTCCGCGCCGCCGAGCGTGGCGTCGCGGACCGCGGCGAGCACGGCCCCCGAGCGCACGACCCGCGCGAGGTCGGCGAAGGACTGGTCGCCCCAGATGGGCCCGGCCCTGCGGTAGCGCGCGGGCACCGGGTCCCCGTCCGCGTACCAGCCCACGCCGAAGCCGTCGGCGTTCACGGTCCCGTGCCGCTGACGGCGCGGCTCCCAGGACTGGCGCAGCAGGCTGTGGGGCGGCGCCACGAGCACGTCGCCGAGCGGCGCCGCAGGGCCCAGGTAGGCCAGTTGCCGGCACATCAGGCACCCTCCCCGTCGCGCGCGGTGCGGAAGCCGGCGAAGATCTGCCGGCGCACCGGGTAGTCCCAGTTGCGGAACGTGCCGCGGCACGCCACCGCGTCCACGGCGAACGAGCCGCCGCGCAGCACCTTGTGGTCCGGGCCGAAGAACACCTCCGAGTACTCCCGGTACGGGAAGGCCGCGAACCCCGGGTACGGCAGGAAGTCGCTCGACGTCCACTCCCACACGTCGCCGATCAACTGCCGTACGCCCAGCGGGGATTCCCCTGACGGGTAGCTGCCCGCCGGGGCCGGGCGCAGGTGGCGCTGGCCGAGGTTGGCGCGCTCCGGCGTCGGGTCCGCGTCACCCCACGGGTAGCGCATCGACCGCCCGGACGCGGGATCGAAGCGGGCCGCCTTCTCCCACTCGGCCTCGCTGGGAAGGCGCCGGCCCGCCCAGCGCGCGTACGCGTCGGCCTCGTACCAGCTGACGTGCACGACGGGCTCGTCCGGCGGGACCACCTCGGTCACCCCGAAGCGGCGCCGCAGCCACTGACCGGCCTCACGCCTCCAGAACAGCGGAGACCGCAGACCGTTGTCCCGAACCAGAGCCCAGCCCTCGGGCGTCCACCAGCGGGAGTCGTCGTAGCCACCGTCGTCCATGAAGGCCAGATACGCGCCGTTCGTGACCGGCGCGGTGTCGATGTGGAACGGCGGGACGAGGCGCGCGTGCGCGGGGCGCTCGTTGTCCAGCGACCACGGCTCGGTGGTCGTGCCCATCGTGAACGGGCCACCGGGCACCAGGACTTCGGACGGTCCGCGAAACGCCGGCGAGACGGGTTCGGGATCCGGGGCCGTCAGCACCGGAGCGCCCGCCCGGAGCTGATGGGTGATCAGCATCGTCTCGTCGTGCTGCTGTTCGTGCTGGGCGATCATCCCGAACGCGAACCCCGCCTCGGTGAGCCGGGTGCCGTGGAACGGCGTGCTCTCCAGGACGTCGAGCGCGCGCCCCCGCACCTCGGCCGCGTAACCGCGGGCCTCCTTCGGGGCGAGCAGCGGCAACTTCGGACGCTCGGAGCGAGGGTGCTCGAAGGCGTCGTACAGCGGGTCGATCTCCGGGCGCATCGCCTCACGGCCCGCGACCGCGCGCAGGAGCCACTGCTCCTCCTGGTTGCCGATGTGCGCCAGGTCCCACACCAGCGGCGACATCAACGGCGAGTGCTGCGCGGTCAGTTCGGGCCCCTCGACACAGCTCGTGAGCAGCGTCGTGCGGTCCCGCGCGATGAGCAGCGCGGTCCGCGCGCGCTCCCGCAGTGCCTCGGGGTCCGGGGCGGTGTCTTCGCTCTGTACGGTCATGAGGTGACGGTCCTCCCGGGTGCGGGGGCATCGATGTGGTCGAGCACGTCGTCGGCGGGGCACCGGCCGCGCACGACATAGCGGTCCATGAAGGCGGAGACGGTGGCGAGCACCCTGGGGGACGCGCCGAGCCTCGGCAGCGCGTCGAGCGCCGCCGCGAAACAGGTCACGGCCACCTCGGCGAGCTCGGGGTCCGAAGGGCCGAGCCGCGCCGCGTCGCGCCACAGCTGATTGTGCGGCGCGGGCAGCGGGCCCGCCCGTTCGGACAGCGGCTTCACGGTGCGGTACGCGGTCTCGGCGGCCTCCGGGTCGTCGAACAGCGCGGTCGTCACGGCGAGCGGCACGATCCAGCCGTCGTCTCCCGACTGGGCGTCGATCATGCGCAGTTCGAGGTGGCCGCGCGGGCGCACCGGCGGGAAGAGGGTGCTCACGTGGTAGTCGACGTCACTGCGCGTGACGGGCCTCGGCCTGCCGGTCCGCAGCCATGTCCGCAAGGACATGCCGTCCGGCACGTCCCACGGGCCGCTGTCCTGGCGGACGCACATCACCGGCGCGTCCAGGACATGCCGCACCCAGGCCTCGCGCGGCTCCGCATCGAGGGGCGGCGCCCCGGACCTGCCGGGGTCGATCTCCTCCCACACGGCCTGGCGGGTGGAGCGCCAGCCGGTCGGACGCCCCCACAGCATCGGTGAGTTGGCGAACGCGGAGACCAGGACGGCGCCCAGCAGATGCGAGAGCCGCCAGCGCCTGCCGTGGCCGAGCGGCCCCGGCTCCTCGTACCCGGAGTCGAGGCAGACCTGCACGGACGCCGACGAGCACATCATGGCGCGCCCCGCCGGCCCGGCCCGGTCGAGCCAGGTCTCCATGGCGTCGTAGCGCGGCTCGTGGAGCAGCCGCCGCGGGGGACGCCAGGGGTCCGTGCCGAGGCCGGTCAGCGCGAGGCCACGGGCGGCGAGTGCGGTGCGGACCGCTGCCAGATCGGCCGAGACGGCCGAGACACAGTCCATGAGCGAGGCGGCGGGCAGGGAGCTGAGCTCCAGCTGGCCGCCGGGTTCGACGGTGAGCGCCGAGCTGAGGGGCAGGGCGCCCAGTGCGGCGTACGCCGCGTCGAGCCGTTCGGGTGATAGGGGGAGCCGTGGCCTGCGCGGCTCGTGGACGAGCCATTCCACTTCGACACCCACAGTGCGAGGCGGTCCGGTCTTGAAGCAGATCCCGCGGACCAGCGCCTCGACGTCGGCCTCGGTGACCAAGGCCGCCGCGCCGAGCTCCGTACAGTCTCCTTCGGGCATGTTCAGGATCCTCCTGATCCGTACGCCTTCATAGTCCCCGGTAGGGGCCAAGCCGTCGACTCGACGGGGATGGGCCGGGCCGGGGCAGTGCTCGTACCACCCAAAACCCTCACGGCGAATCGCACAAGAGTGCCCCTCCGAGAGTGAAAATCTGTTGCTCGCCGTGTCGCCCGGCGCACATCATGAGTTCATGAGAACGACCACGGGGGAGCGGGCGTGAGCGCTCGGCTGCGGGGGATCGCGCAGCAGACGGAGGAGATCGTCGCGGCGGGACGGTACACGGCGCCGGGCGGCGCGGTCGTGCCGATCGCGGCGGCGGTGGCTGCCGCGCGGGACGCGACACGGACGTACGGACCGGCTCCGATCGAGGTGCCTGAGCCCGGCCGGCCCGCGGCTACGGCCGTCGAGGTCACCGGCGAGTCCAGCCTGGAGGCCGGGCGCCGCCTGGTCACCGCCGGGCAGGACCCCGTCGCCGTCCTGAACTTCGCCTCGGCCCGCAACCCCGGCGGCGGCTATCTCAACGGCGCGCAGGCCCAGGAGGAAGCCGTGTGCCGGGCCTCGGCCCTGTACACGTGCCTGCTGCGGGCCCGCGACTTCTACGACCACCACCGCGAGAACCGCGACGCCTTCTACACGGACCGTGTCATCCACTCGCCGGGCGTCCCCGTCTTCCGGGACGACCGCGGACGGCTGCTCGACGAGCCGTACGCCGTCGGCTTCCTCACCTCGCCCGCGCCGAACGCGGGCGTCATCCGCCGCCACACCCCGGAGCGGGCAGGAGAGATAGCAGGTGCCCTCGCGTCACGGGCGGAGCGGGTCCTGGAGACGGCCGCGGCCCATGGCTACCGGCGCCTCGTGCTCGGTGCCTGGGGCTGCGGCGTGTTCCAGAACGACCCGGCGCAGGTCGCCGCCGCGTTCCGGGCGCTCCTCGACGAGGGCGGCCGGTTCTCGGGCCGCTTCGACCACATCGTGTTCGGCGTCCTGGACCGCACGCCGGACGCGCGGACCAGGACGGCCTTCGAGCGGGCCTTCGCGGCCGTGCCGGCGGTCAGCGCCAGCCGTACCGCTCCCTGAGGCGCAGCACCACGAGGTTGAACCGCATCCGGTCCAGGGCGCAGGCCTCGCGCCGCATGCCCCGTTCGTGGACCCGCAGGACGCGGTCGATCGCCACCCAGGAGTCGCGGCCCCCGGCGTCCCACGGCCCGCTGCCGATCGGCACCCACTCCCTGTCGTGGTCGTGCCGTTTGCTCGACAGCTGTACGGCGAGCAGCGTGCCGGCGGCCTCCCTGGCGACGACGAGCACGGGACGGTCCTTGCCGCGGCCGTCGTTCTCCTCGAACGGCACCCACGTCCAGACGATCTCACCGGGATCGGGGTCGCCGTCGTGGGCGGGCGCGTACTCGGTGCGCACCCGGCCCACGTCGCGCGGCGCGGCCTCGACCGTGGCGGTGGCGCCGGCACGGCCGGGGTGCTCGTGGGCATGCGGGTCATCGATGAAGGCAGTCACGCAGGTCACGTTAGGGCCTGACTGGCCCAACCCGCAGAGCGGGCCCGGCCGGTGGGACACCGGGCGGTGCTCGCCCGTGGCGTCTGACCCGCTCTACGAGCCGGTCCGCGACTCCTGGTGGTTCTCGGGCCACTTCTCGAACCACCGCTGATCCGCTTCGAGTTGGGCCGCCAGCGAGATGAGCCGCGGTTCGCTGTTAGCCGGGCCCAGCAACTGCGCGCCGACGGGGAGCCCGTCGCCGGTGAAGCCCGCGGGTACGTTCACGCCGGGCCAGCCGAGGACGTTCCACGGCCACGCGTACGGGCACGCCGCGATCATCGCCCGGTCGGTGCGCCAGCCGTTGAGTGACGCCATCGCGCCGATACGAGGCGGGGGAGCGGCCGTCGTCGGCGCGAGGACCACGTCGTACGTGTCGAAGACCGCGCCGACCCGGCGCTGGAGCGAGGCCTCGGCGCGCCGGGCGAGCCGCAGGGGAGCGCCGCCGAGGACCCGCCCCATCCGGGCGGACTCCCGCGTCCGCGCGTCGAGCAGCGCGGGGTCGGGAACGTCGCGCAGCCGGTCCGCGACGCCTGCGGTGGCGCGCGGCACGAAGGCGAGGCCGATCTGCCCGTAGCGCGGGTCTGCCTCCTCCACGTCGTGCCCGAGCGCGGCGAGCCGTTCCGCCAGCGCGACGACCCGGGCCCTCACAACGGGGTCCAGGCGCTTGGGAGTTGCGGTGAACGGCATGCGCAGGGAGAGCGCGACGCGCAGCTTGCCCGGCTCGTCGCGTGCCGCCTGCGCCGCCGCGATCCGCGGCGGACGGTGCAGGTCGCCGTCGTGCGAACCGCTCGCCGCGTCCAGGAGCAGCGCCGCGTCCTCGACGGTCCTGCCGAGCGTGCCGTTCACGGTGATCCCGTGGAAGGACTCCGCCCAGGGCCACGTGGAGATCCGGCCGCGTTGCGGCTTGATGCCGACGAGGTGCGTCCACGCGGCGGGGATACGGACACTGCCCGCCCCGTCCGAGCCGAGCGCGGCCGGCACGATCCCCGCGGCGACGGCCGCCGCCGAGCCGCCCGACGAACCGCCGGGCGTGTGCCCGCGATTCCACGGGTTGCGGGTGTCGCCGAACGCGGGCCCCTCGGTGAACGGCCACTGACCCAGTTCGCACGTGTTCGTCTTGCCGATGACGATCGCGCCGGCCGCGCGCAGACGGCGTACGGCCTCCGCGTCCTCGGTCTTCGGCGGGAAGTCACCGGGGCAGCCGAACGCGGTCGGCTCGCCCGCCACGTCCATGTCGTCCTTCACGGCCAGCGGCACGCCGAGCAGCGGCCGGCGTCCGCCCGCCGCGCGTTCGCGGTCCGCGGCGTCCGCCTCGGCGAGGGCGGCCTCCCCGCGGACCGTGCGGAAAGCGTTCAGGACAGGCTGCGTCGCCTCGATGCGCTCCAGGGCCTCCTCGACGAGGACGCGCGACGACACGTCCCCGTCGGCGAGCGCGCGGGCGGTCGCGGCGAGCCCGGCGGCACGGTCGGACGTCATGCGGACACCTCCTCGGACAGGACTTCGGAACTCCGGAACTTCACGACTTCGAACCGCTCGAGTGCACGCACGTTAGCGGTCGCGGGCCCCAACCGGTATGCCCGGCCGGGAACACGGCCGTACCCGTCTGGAAAGATGCGGTGCGTCATGGTGCAGATACCGAAGCCGCAGTCCGCCCGCACATCACGGGAGTCCGCCGCGCCGAGCCCGGCGCCGACGAGCGCCGACGTCGCCCGCCTCGCCGGGGTCTCGCGCGCCACCGTCAGCTACGTCCTGAACAACGCCAGCGCCGTCAGAATCAGCGAACCCACCCGGCGCCGCGTCCACGAGGCCGCGAAGGAGCTCGGCTACGTGCCGCACGCGGCGGCCCGCAGCCTGCGGGCCGGACACACCCGCATCGTTCTGATGCCCTCCCCGAGCGTCCCCGCCGGACCGCTCTACAACGCGTTCTTCAACGACCTCCAGTGGGCGCTGAGCCGCCTCGACTACACGGTCGTGCAGTACGGCAGCGTCAGTCTGCGCGGCGACGACGCGGCGCGCGCCTGGGCCGAGCTGCGCCCGGTCGCCGTGCTCACACCTCCTGACCTGGGCACCGAGGGCGTCGAGGTGCTCCGCCGCTCCGGCGCCAGGGCCGTCATCACGCTCGGTCCGGAGCGCGCCGAGGGCGCTCACGCGCTGCTCATGGACCACCGTGAGGTCGGCCGTAGCGCGGGCACCCACCTCGTCGAACGCGGCCGGCGCCGCATCGGCGTCGTACTGCCGACGGAGCCGGGCCTCGACCACTTCGCGCGGCCGCGCCTCGACGGTGTACGGAACGCGGTCCTCGGCACCGGCGCCGAGGTCTTCGAGCTGCCTCTCACGTACGACGAGGAGTCGGCCGCCCAACTGGTGCCGAAAATAGGCGAGTTGGGGCTCGACGCCGTGTTCGCGTACAACGACGAGTACGCGATGCTCCTGATGCGGGCGCTCCAGGACGCGGGCGTCGGCATCCCGGAGGAGACTGCTGTCATCGGGGCCGACGACCTGATGCTCGGGCGGCTGCTGCGGCCCCGGCTGAGCACGGTCCGTATCGAGCTGCCGTCCGGGCAGGAGCTCGCCGCGCTCGTCGACCGCCTGGTACGCGACCCGGGCGCCGTGACCGAGTCGCACGACATGCTCCGGGCCCGCGTCGTGGCCCGGGAGTCGACCTGACGGCCGGGGTCGCGTGGGGCCCACGCGACTAGGATGTTGCGTGCTCAACAACATGGGTCGGCGCACCGTCCCACGCGCCGCCCCGGAGATCAGTGACCGATCGGAGATCCGGCATGTCCTTGCTCGACCCGAAGACCTGGCAGGCCCGCCCGCTGTCGGGCGATGAGCACGCGGTCACGGAGCCCGCCACGGGCGAGCGCCTCGCCACCGTCACGCTCGCCGCCCCGGACGACGTCCGCGCCGCGGCGAGGGCCGGCGCAGCGGCCCAGGGCGACTGGGCCCGGCAGCCCCACTTCGCGCGCGCCGCCGTCCTGCGCCGCGCGGGCGACCTGTTCACCGAGCACGCCGACGAGCTGCGCACCTGGCTCGTCCGCGAGTCGGGATCCATCCCGGGCAAGGCCGACTTCGAGCTGCACGTCGCCGCCCAGGAGTGCTACGAGGCCGCCGCCCTCGCGTCCCGGCCCACCGGCCAGGTCCTGCCCAGTGAGGCGCCCCGCCTTTCGTACACACGCCGCGTCCCGGCCGGTGTCGTCGGCGTCATCGCCCCGTTCAACGCCCCGCTCATCCTCTCCATCCGCTCCGTCGCCCCGGCCCTCGCGCTCGGCAACGCCGTCGTCCTCAAGCCGGACCCGCGCACCGCGGTCTGCGGCGGGCTCGCCCTGGCGGCCGTCCTCGCCGCCGCGGGCCTGCCGGAGGACGTCCTCCATGTGCTCCCCGGCGGGGCCGACGCCGGCCAGGCGCTCGTCGCCGACCCGGACGTCCCCGTCATCTCCTTCACCGGCTCCACCGGCGCGGGCCGGGCCGTCGGCGAGGCCGCGGGGCGCCACCTCAAGCGGGCGCACCTGGAACTGGGCGGCAACTCCGCCCTGATCGTCCTGGCGGACGCCGACCTCGACGCCGTCATCTCCACCGCGGCCTGGGGCTCCTTCTTCCACCAGGGCCAGATCTGCATGACGACCGGCCGCCACCTCGTCCACGCCTCGCTCTACGAGGAGTACGTCGAACGCCTCGCCGCGAAGGCCGAGTCCCTCGCCGTCGGAGACCCGCACCGCGACCAGGTCCACCTCGGCCCCGTCATCGACGCGGCCCAACTCGCCAAGATCCACGGCCTGGTGGAGGCCAGCACCGCCGCGGGGGCGAAGCTCGCCGCGGGCGGCACGCACCGCGACCTCTTCTACCGGCCGACGGTCCTCGCGGGCGTGGACGACAGCACACCCGCGTACGCCGAGGAGGTCTTCGGCCCCGTTGCACCCGTCCGGTCCTTCACCGACACCGACGAGGCGGCCGCGCTGGCCGCCGCGAGCCCGTACGGCCTCGCCCTCGGCATCGTCACCCGCGACCCGGCGCGCGGCCTCGACCTCGCCGAGCGCATCCCCACCGGCATCGTCCACATCAACGACCAGACGGTGAACGACGAGGCGGTCGCTCCCTTCGGCGGGGTCGCGGCGTCCGGCACGGGCGCCCGCTTCGGCGGCGAGGCGAACATCGAGGCGTTCACCGAGACCCGGTGGACGACGGTGCGCGGCGACGTGGCGGGCTATCCGTTCTGACCCCGCGCACATGATCGTGAAACGGCAGCCGGGGGCCGGCGGCAGGTGAGGCCCCCCCGGCCGGGGGGTGTGGGGGTGGGGAGGGCCGGGGGCCGGCCCCCCCCCCCACCCCCCCCCAGGGCGGCG